>NZ_JVIQ01000021.1:0-8866 GCF_001072745.1 Streptococcus sp. 400_SSPC
TCAACCACTGCGTCTTGCTCGATAATCCAAAGACAATTGAGAGGCTAGGACTTTTGTCCCAGCTTCTTTGCTTATCATGAATTTTTGCGCATAAAGTAGAGAAGGGTTTGCAATTCACTGGTTAGATCGACATATTGGACTACCACATCTTTTGGAACTGTTAGGTGTACTGGAGAAAAGCTAAGGATTCCCTTGATACCAGCTTCAACCAGTAAATCTGCAACTTCTTGAGATTTTACACTTGGAACGGTTAAAATGGCTGTTTGAATCTCTTGTCCCTCAAGTTTTTCTTTTAGTGTAGAGATGCCGTAAATCGGAATACCATCTTTACTTTTAGTGCCGACTAACTTATGATCATCCGTATCAAATGCCATGACAATTTTCATTTTGTTTCGCTCATGGAAGCGATAGTGAAGAAGGGCACTCCCCATATTTCCAATCCCGACGATAGCAACATTGGTGATGGAGTTATCATTCAAGAGATCAGCAAAGAAATTCATTAACTTTTTGACATCATAACCAAAACCACGTCGTCCTAGCTCTCCAAAGTATGAGAAGTCACGACGAACAGTTGCGGAATCAATCCCGATGGCTTCAGCGATTTGTTTTGAATTTGCTCGCTCAATTTTCTCTGCATTAAAGCGTTTGAAAATGCGGTAATACAAGGAGAGTCGTTTAGCAGTAGCACGAGGAATTGGATTAGTCTTATCTTGTTTCACAATATCACAACCTTTCAAATCTATTTTATAAAAAGTTTGTGAAAAAAGCAACTATCTTATACTAAAAAAACACCAAAATGGTGCTTTTCTTAGTTAATTAGAATTTCTTAAACTCTGATCAAACTGAATCAGATAGCGATAGAAGTCACCGATTCTTCCAGTGAAAGGTAAGGTTTGCCCCTTGTAGGTCACAGAAACAACCTGATAGGAATCTGGAATGGTCACACAGCCTGAGAAGGCTAATAGACAGTGATCGATGTTGTCGTAGCTAACCTGACGTTCCTTTTGGTATGCATCCAAATAGGTGAGGACTACAGGACCATTGGTCATTACTTTTCAATCCTTTCAAAGATTTCACGTTCAACTAAACTGTCCATGAGGAAGTAGAATTTTTGTTGGATAATCTTGTTTTCTGGATTTTTGAAAATATTTACCAAACGAAGGCCTGACTTGTCAGTAATGTTAATTTTAAATCCTGTTAAATCCTTATTGATGATAATTTTTAACTTAAAGCCATCTCCACTATTTGGAATAGCTTCTAACAAACGATTTAATTCGTAGTTTCCAACCTTTGTTTGTGCAAAGGTATTGTCGCGTAGGGTATATTTCTTGATATTTGGATGGATTGCGTATGTGTAATCACAGTTTGTTAATGAGACAGATGTTTCAAATGCCATGTAATTCTCCTAAAATTTTATGAATGTTTGTAATAAAAATATCGACTTCATCAGAAGTATTGAATTCAGATAAACTAATGCGAATAGATTCCTTCAAGCGATGAGAATCTTCACCATAATAAGCTGCAAGGACGTGACTTGGTTGAACAGTCCCCGCAGTACAAGCAGAGCCAGTTGAGACTGAAATCCCTGCCATATCTAAACGAAGCAGTATTATATCATTGCTGATACCAGGGAAGCCAATGTTCAAGACATGAGGAAGTTTGGAGTCTGTTCCATTCAGATAGAAATCTAAATCTTCTAAGCCGGTTAGGATACGTTTAGATAAGGTCTGAATATACTGATAATTTGCGTCTAACTGATCAGTTGCTTCTTTGAGGGCTTGAGCCATTCCAGCAATTGAAATCAAGTTCTCTGTACTAGCTCGACGCTTGTCTTCTTGGTCACCCCCGTGTAAGAGATTGAAGAAGTCAGGCTTTTTAGCATAGAGAAGTCCAACTCCCTTAGGCCCGTGAAATTTATGGGCCGATGCAGTTAGAAAATCAACTCCAAGCTCTTCAGGGGCTACAGCAAGTTTACCAACGGCTTGAACAGCATCGACATGAAAAGCAGCAGGATGGTCTTTTAAAAGGTCAGAAATTGCCTTGATAGGTAAGAGATCACCCGTTTCGTTGTTGGCAAACATAGTGGATACTAAAATAGTATCGGGACGAAGTGCAGCTCGAATATCTTCAGGTCGAATTTTTTGATCGACCGGTTGAATGATGGTTACTTCAAATCCATATTCTTGGACCAAGTACTCAATCGGTTCCAGAACGGCATGGTGCTCAATAGCCGTGGTAATAATATGCTTCCCTTGCTGTCTATGTTTGAGACAGTAGCCCTTTATAACGGTGTTATTGCTTTCGGTCCCGCCAGAAGTGAAGATAATCTGTTGACTAGAGGTCTTTAAACAAGTTGCAACACATTCCCTAGCATCTCTAAGAATCTTTTTCGCTTGGCGACCGTGGGAGTGGAGACTAGAGGGATTTCCGAAACTAGTTTCCATCGTTTCTGTCATCACCTTGATTACTCCTGGGCTTAGGGGAGTGGTTGCCGCATTGTCAAAATAAATCACGCCATCACCTTATTTCTTGTGGTATGCAAAGAGTGGACTAACTGGTTTACGCTCTTGGATACGAACAAGGGCATCTCCAATCAATTCGCTTGCAGTAATGTATTTTACATTTTTTGGTTTTTGTTCTTTGGTTGCTACAGAGTCTGTAACTAAAATTTCTTTAATCGGTGCTTGGTCTAGTAATTCCGCAGCTCCCTTAACGAACAGTCCGTGACTTGAAACGGCATAAATCTCAGTAGCGCCGTCGCGTTGAACAATTTTTGCAGCTTCAGAGAAGGTTTTTCCTGTATTTAGAATATCATCGATCAGGATTGCTTTTTTACCTTTAACATCCCCGATGATGTAGCCCTCATCACGGCTAGAGTCGTCTTGGGCGTAGTCGATGATAGCAATTGGGGCATCTAGATATTCTGCAAGATTGCGTGCGCGTTTCACTCCAGAATTTTTAGGGCTGACAACCACTACATCTGAACCGGTTAAACCTTGTTTGATATAGTGATCAGCAAATAGAGGAATTGTGAACAAGTTGTCTACTGGGATATCGAAGAAGCCTTGTACTTGAACCGCATGGAGATCGAGGGTTACAACACGGTCCACCCCTGCCTTGACAAGCATGTTGGCAACTAATTTTGCTGTAATTGGTTCGCGAGGAGCAGCAGTGCGGTCTTGACGAGCATACCCAAAGTATGGAAGGACCACGTTTACGGTATGGGCACTTGCTCGTTGGCAAGCATCTACCATGATTAACAATTCCATCAAGTGATTGTTAACAGGGTAGCTGGTAGATTGGATGATGTAAATATCATATCCACGCACACTTTCTTCGATATTAATTTGGATTTCGCCATCTGAGAATTGACGTGAAGAAAGCTTTCCGAGTGGGATGCCAGCAACTTCTGAAATTTTTTGTGCAATTTCTTGGTTGGAGTTGAGTGCGAAGAGCTTCATATTGTTTTTTTCTGACATGTGTTTGATCCTCATTTAGATATTTTTGTCTAGTCTTATTTTAGCAAAAAAATTCAGTAATTTCAGCTTTTTAGCAAACTTTGGGCCAATCTTGCTACTTTACTTTTTGCAGGCTTGTATTCAATTTGTTTTTCCTTGAGAAATTCGTGAAAATAAGTTTCATCTGAGGCGGCATCCACCTCCATTTCTAATTCATAGTCTTCAATGGAGTTATAGCGACTACGGTCAAAAGCCAATAAACCTTTAGGGATTCTTTTCTCCCGTCTCTCTGTTTCTAGACTTCCCCAGACATCTAAAGCGGATAAAGGAATGTTTAAATCAGTGAGAAAGCTGGCAATCTCACCTTGAGGAAGTTTTTTCTTGGAGAGAAAGGCTTCTACTTGATCAAAAGTAAGGGCTTGATTGTATTCAAAATGTCCCGCATCTTGCGGCACTTTAAGGGTTAGCTCAGCCCGATCAGCTAAGGTACGAATTCGCAAGGCCATCCGATGATTCCGGATAGCATGGTCGGGCGTATCAATATAGTGATTGGTTTGTCGGATAGGTTTTTGGTCTTTGAAAAAGTCTTCTAGAGAATGGTACTCTTCCTTGGTTAGTAAGGTTTTAAATTCAATTTCTAAATGATTCATAGCTACGTCCTTTTCTTTCGTTTGCAAGCTCTTTATGATATAATAATAGATGTGTTTATTTTATACAAAAAACTTTGAGATGACAAGGTGATTCAATGGCGATTGATTGGGAAAATTTTTTAGATCCCTATATCCAAGCAGTTGGGGAGTTGAAGATTAAACTTCGTGGGATAAGAAAGCAGTACCGCAAACAACAAAAGCATTCCCCAATCGAGTTTGTGACCGGTCGTGTGAAGCCGATTGAGAGTATTCTCGAAAAGATGGAACGCAGAAGTATATCTGAAGAGAACCTGGCTCAAGATATGCAAGATATTGCTGGTCTGAGGATCATGGTTCAATTCGTAGACGACGTAGACGAAGTCCTAGAAGTCTTGCGGAAGCGTCAGGATATGCGCGTGGTTCAAGAACGAGACTATATTCGTCACAAGAAATCAAGTGGGTATCGAAGCTATCATGTAGTGGTAGAGTATCCAGTAGATACCATTAATGGCTATGAAACGATTTTGGCAGAGATTCAGATTCGTACCCTGTCTATGAATTTCTGGGCCACCATTGAACACTCATTAAATTACAAATATAAAGGAGATTTTCCGGACGAGATTAAGAAGCGTCTTGAAGTCACCGCGAATTTGGCTTATCAACTCGATGAGGAAATGGGTGCCATTCGTGATGCCATTCAGGAGGCGCAAGCTCTTTTTGATCCAATGCATCGTAAATTAAATGATGGCGTCGGAAATAGTGATGATACAGATGAGGACTACAGGTAAAAAGGTTTCGATTATTCGAAATCGAAAACGCCAGAGCGAAGAGGTTTTTCAACAACTTCGTTATAAATTAAAAAAGAATAATTTTATCTTAACTGAGAAGCATCCGGATATCGTAATCTCTATTGGTGGGGATGGCATGTTGCTCTCTGCTTTTCATAAGTACGAGAGTCAATTGGATCGGGTTCGTTTTGTTGGGGTGCATACGGGGCATCTTGGATTTTATACGGACTATTTAGATGATGAGATTGACAAGTTGGTAGAAAATCTCAAGTTCGATACAGGTGCCAAGGTATCCTACCCAATCCTTAATGTCAAAGTGACTTTTGATAATGGGGATACGAAGATTATGCGAGCCCTTAACGAAGCGACGATTAAACGAAGCGATCGAACCATGGTGGCTGATTTAACCATCAATGGCGTTCATTTTGAGCGATTTAGAGGGGATGGCATTACGGTTTCGACCCCTACAGGTAGCACAGCTTATAACAAATCTTTGGAAGGAGCAGTGCTTCACCCGACGATCGAAGCGCTTCAAATTGCTGAAATCGCTAGTCTGAATAATCGTGTCTATCGAACTTTGGGGTCATCGATTATTGTTCCCAAAAAAGATAAGATTGAAATCACGCCTAGCCGGCCAGGTTTTCACATTCTCTCCGTCGATAATTCAACCTATTCCTATCGAAATATCGCCCATATCGAGTACCAGATTGATAACCACAAGATCAATTTCGTAGCGAGCCCAAGTCATACCAGTTTCTGGAATCGGGTCAAGGATGCCTTTATTGGAGATATTGACGAATGAGGTTCGAATTTATTGCAGATGAACATGTCAAGGTAAAAACCTTTCTGAAGAAACATCAGGTTTCAAAAGGCTTATTGGCCAAGATTAAGTTTTCTGGAGGCCAGATTTTAGTCAATGGCGTCGAACAAAATGCCATTTATCTTCTGGATATCGGAGATAAGGTAACGATTGATATTCCCTCTGAGGAAAGTTATGAAGCCTTGGAGGCCATTGATCGTGATTTGGAAATCTTGTACGAAGACGATCATTTCTTGGTCATCAACAAACCAGCAGGAGTGGCATCCATTCCTAGCTCCCTTCATTCCAACACCATTGCAAACTTTGTCAAGGGTTACTATGTTCGCAATCAGTATGAAAATCAGCTCGTTCATATTGTCACCCGTTTAGACAAGGATACCAGTGGGATCATGCTTTTTGCCAAACATGGCTATGCCCATGCTCGCTTGGATAAGCAACTTCAGGCTAAGACCATTCAAAAACGTTACTTTGCATTGGTAAAGGGCAAGGGTGAGTTGGAAAGCAAGGGGGATATCATTGCCCCCATTGCGCGTGATGAAGACTCCATTATTACCCGAAAGGTAGCAAAAGGTGGCAAGTATGCTCATACCAGCTACCAAGTTGTCCAGTCTTTTGGTGATATTCATCTAGTGGATATCCAGTTACATACAGGCCGGACCCATCAGATTCGCGTTCATTTTTCTCATATTGGTTTTCCACTTTTGGGAGATGATCTCTATGGAGGTTCGTTAGAAGATGGGATTCTTCGACAAGCCTTGCATTGCCATTCCTTGGCTTTCTATCATCCTTTTTTGGAAGAGGAGCTCAGAATTGAAAGCTCTCTGCCAGATGATTTTAGCCAAGTCTTAAAACAGTTATCAAATATTTAATTTTTTTCAAAGGAGAAACTCATGGAAGTTTTTGAAAGCCTCAAAGCCAACCTCGTTGGTAAGAATGCTCGTATTGTGTTACCAGAAGGGGAAGAGCCTCGTATTCTGCAAGCAGCAAAACGGATTGTAAAAGAAACAGACGTTACACCTGTCTTGCTTGGTAATCCAGATAAGATTCGTATTTACCTTGAAATTGAAGGAGTTTTAGAAGGATATGAAGTTATCGACCCGCATTCTTACGCAGGCTTTGATGAGATGGTAGCTTCCTTGGTAGAACGTCGGAAGGGTAAAATGACAGAAGAAGAAGCGCGTCAAATTTTGCAAGACGATGTCAACTACTTTGGTGTTATGCTGGTACATTTGGGAATCGTTGATGGTATGGTTTCAGGTGCGATTCACTCAACAGCTGCAACCGTTCGTCCAGCACTTCAAATTATCAAAACTCGTCCGAATGTCAAACGCACCTCAGGTGCCTTCCTCATGGTTCGTGGATCTGAACGTTACTTGTTTGGAGACTGTGCGATTAACATCAGTCCGGATGCTGAAGGATTGGCAGAAATTGCCATCAACTCTGCTATCACAGCCAAGATGTTTGGCATCGATCCGAAAATCGCCATGTTGAGCTATTCAACTAAAGGTTCTGGTTTCGGTGAAAGTGTTGATAAAGTTGTGGAAGCAACAAAAATCGCTCATGAACTTCGTCCTGACTTAGAAATTGATGGAGAATTGCAATTTGACGCTGCCTTTGTACCAGAAACAGCAGCATTGAAAGCTCCAGGAAGCAAGGTGGCAGGACAAGCTAATGTCTTTATCTTCCCAGGTATTGAGGCGGGTAACATTGGGTACAAGATGGCAGAACGTCTCGGTGGCTTTGCTGCAGTAGGACCAGTTTTGCAAGGGTTGAACAAACCAGTTAACGACCTTTCTCGCGGATGTAATGCAGATGACGTTTACAAATTGACCTTGATCACAGCAGCTCAAGCTGTGGAACAATAAGAATGATTGAAAGGCTTAGGGATTTCCTAGGCCTTTTTATGGTAGAGTCAGAATCTCTAAAGTAGAAGTCATTCTATGGTATACTAGGAATATGATGGATTTAAAAGATTACGGGATTACCATGTGGGAGGAGGAAAAAATTGCCTCTTTCCGAGAAAAATTATTAGCCTGGTATGATGCCAATAAACGGGATCTCCCCTGGAGACGGACACAGGATCCTTATAAAATATGGATCTCAGAGATTATGCTCCAGCAGACACGAGTCGATACGGTTATTCCTTATTATGAACGTTTTTTAGATTGGTTTCCGACGCTTGCGGATCTGGCTCAAGCCCCTGAAGAAAAACTATTAAAAGCTTGGGAGGGCTTGGGCTATTACTCGAGGGTCCGCAACATGCAGAAAGCTGCCCAGCAAATCATGGAGGACCATGGGGGTGTTTTCCCAGCTACCTATGAGGCTATCTCTAAACTCAAGGGAATTGGACCTTATACAGCTGGTGCCATTGCCAGTATTGCTTTTGGCTTGCCAGAGCCAGCAGTGGATGGCAATGTCATGCGGGTTTTAGCTCGTTTGTTTGAGGTGGACCACGATATCGGAGTTCCGACTAATCGTAAGATTTTTCAAGCCATGATGGAAGTCTTGATTGATCCAGAGCGTCCGGGTGATTTCAATCAGGCTTTGATGGATTTGGGCTCAGATATCGAGTCCCCAGTCAACCCACGGCCGGAAGAGAGTCCTGTCAAGGAGTTTAGTGCGGCCTACCAACATGGGACCATGGATCGTTATCCCATCAAGGCTCCTAAGAAGAAACCAGTACCAGTCTATCTTACAGCCTTTATTATCAAGGATAGTCAAGGGCGCTACTTGCTGGAGAAAAATGAGCGAGAAGGACTCTTGTCAGGCTTCTGGCATTTTCCCTTGATTGAAGTGGATAGTCTATCTGAGAACCTGGGCCAATTGTCTCTGCTAGACGAGAAAGAACAAGCAGAGGGCAATCTAGAGATTCTCTCCTTTGAACAGGACTATGACTTAGTCATTGATTGGCAAGAGAGAACTTATCCCTTGGTCCAGCATGTCTTTTCGCACCGCAAGTGGCAGGTTCAAATCCGGTATGGATTGGTAAAAGAAGGAGAACAAGCAACCAGTGAATCAACTATTTGGTTGCAACCAGAAGAATTTTCGGCCTATCCTTTTGCCAAACCCCAGCAAAAGATTTGGACGACTTTTACAGAAAATGAAAATTGAGAGTGGGACAGAAATCGGTAATTCGTTAGAATTCGATTTCGTCGTCCCACCTCCGCACAG
>NZ_JVIQ01000022.1:0-8145 GCF_001072745.1 Streptococcus sp. 400_SSPC
CAGCGTAGTAGAGCCCACTCAACCACTGCGTCTTGCTCGACAATCTAAAGACAATTGAGAGGCCAGGACTTTTGTCCCAGCCTTTTTCTTGTGGAATCATTGACAGGGGGAGGCTTTTCCGCTATTCTAGGGGAATGAAAGAAAGGAAAGGGATTGAGATGAAACGGAGTTATTGGCAGGACCTGAAGGGGGCCTTTTACTTAATCTGGCGCAACAAATGGTCCTTTATCTCTGTGGGGATCCTTTTGCAGTTTGTGGTTGGTATAGGAGCTGCGGCCTTGAGTTGGGTCTTTCAACTGGCCCTCCTCTTATCGGGTGAGTCCAACATTGACAAGAACAATATCCTCACGACCTTGACCAATCCATTGAGTCTAGTGGCATTGATTTTCTTTGCCATTGTCTTCGCCTTTCTCTTTATGCTGGAGATGCGGACCATGATCGCCCTGATCTATCTGTCTCGTACGGATCAGCACCTCTCTTTTAAAAAGGTTTTTCGCCAGTCTTTTGGTCGCTTAAAGGATTTTAGCGGTTGGAACCTGTTGCATTTTCTCTTTTATATGGTTCTGACTCTGCCTGTAGCGGGTCTCTTCATTGGCTCCACTCTGACGGACGGTCTCTATATTCCGAACTTTATCACAGGGGAGTTTAGCAAGACGACCGCTGGTGCCATCGGTCTCTTCATAGTTCAACTGCTTCTGATCTATCTCAATCTTCGTCTCATCTATACGGTACCTAATATCGTGATTGAAGAGCTTCCTTTTGGGGCTGCCATGCGCAAGAGTTGGGAGATGACTAAGAAGGGTGGGATCCGCCTTATCCTGCGGATCTTCTCCTTTGAGTTTATCCTCTCTGTAACGGGTATTCTCTTGATCCTTGCCCTTGTCTTTGCGTCTAGTCAGCTAGACAAAACGGGCCAGCATATCTGGGTGCAGACTATCTTTTTGGTCTTGATCCGCCTCTACATTTTCCTCTTTTCTGTCATGTCTAAACTGGGAACCTTGGGAATCATTCTG
Organism: Streptococcus sp. 400_SSPC; assembly: GCF_001072745.1. Taxonomy (NCBI): domain Bacteria; kingdom Bacillati; phylum Bacillota; class Bacilli; order Lactobacillales; family Streptococcaceae; genus Streptococcus; species Streptococcus sp. 400_SSPC. Next base: position 1,014 of record NZ_JVIQ01000022.1, read on the forward strand.
GACAATGGCTGGGAGGCTCCAAGTCGCTCGGTCATCAAGACTCGAGGCTCTCGCAAGATGAAGGGACTCTTTGTCCTGACCTTTCTTTTCCTCCTGGCTCAGTCAGGGATGGCAGCATATGACTTAGCGACCTTAGAGGTCAATGACCAGGTAAAAATCGTAGCCCATCGTGGCTATGTGGCCAAGGGTGTAGAAAATTCCCTCGAAGCACTCGAGGCAGCTGCCAAGGAGAAGGCTTCCTATGTCGAGATGGATATCCTCTTGACCAAGGACCATCAATTCGTCGTCATGCATGACTACAATCTCAAACGCTTGGCTGGAGTGGACAAGGATGTCAAAAATATGACGCTGGCTGAGGTGCAGGGATTGAAGATCCAACAGGATGGTCACACCAGTCACATCCCCTCCTTTGAGGAGTTTGTCACCCGGGCCAAGGAGCTGAAGATGCCCCTCTTGGTCGAGCTCAAGCCTCATGGTGCAGAACCAGAAAATTACGTGGATCTCTTCGTCCAAAAGATGAAGGACTTAAGAGTTGAAAAGGACTATCCAACCATGTCCTTGGATCTGTCGGTGATGGAAAAGGTGGAGAAGAAAGCTCCGGAGATTAAGACCGGCTATGTCATTCCGATTCAGTTTGGACAATTTGAAAACACCTCGGTCGACTTCTTTGCGATTGAAGACTTTTCTTATCAGGAGGATTTGGTAACCCAGGCCCATGAGATGAAAAAAGAGCTCTATGTCTGGACCATCAATGATGAGCAAAAGTTAACGGCCTACCTTCAACGGCCGATTGATGGGATCATCACGGATGAAGTAGCAGAGGCACAAAGCCTGAAGAAAAACTTGAAGAAGAATAAGACCTACTTTGATCGCTTCCTGAGCTTGGTGTCTCTCAGTACCAGTGAAGAGTAGGAACTTGTCTCCAGAAGAATGTCAGTCTATTTGGTAAGGACTGACTAAAAGTTTGATTTTTATCCATTGTTAAGCTATAATAACTATTACAAATAACGAAAGTCGTCCCTACAGTCACGCTGTCAGGGCGCTTTCTCTTTCTATAGCTTTCGCATGCAGAGATGGCTGATTCTGTTCAAATGATTTTTTCTTTGTTGGGAATGGACATCATGCTGACGAAAACTGTACTAACTAGTATTTTAGGAGGTATCTATGCTTCAGTCATTGATTGCTGAAATCAAGGAATACAAGAAACCCTCAGTTTTGGCCTCACTCTATATGGTGTTTGAGGTCATGTTTGAGATTTCTATTCCCTTTATCATGGCGACGCTTCTGGACAAGGGGGTTCAGAAGGGGGATATGACCACGGTTCTGACCTATGGTCTCCTCATGTTGGTCTTCGCCTTTCTCTCTCTTTTCTGTGGGATGCAGTCGGCTCGCTACGGGGCTTTTGCATCAGCCGGTTTTGCTAAGAATCTACGGAAGGCGATCTTCAAAAAGATCCAAACCTTCTCCTTTGAAAACATCGATAGCTTCTCCTCAGGTGGTCTGGTAACCCGGATGATGACGGATGTGACCAATGTGCAGAACTCCTATCAGATGGTCATCCGGATCTGTGTGCGTGCACCGCTCAACTTGATCTTTGCCATTGTTGCTAGCTACTTGATCAATCCGCAGATGGCCATGATCTTTGTCGGGATTACCCTTTTCTTGGGGCTGGTCTTGGGTGTGATCACTAAGATTGTCTATCCACTCTTTACCAAGGTCTTTGACGCCTATGATAACTTGAACAACAGCATACAGGAAAATATTACCAACATGCGCGTGGTCAAGTCCTATGTCAAAGAAGAAGAAGAGACGGTCAAGTTTAAGAAGGCTTCTCGCTTGATCTACAACATGTTCATGAAGGCCATTCGCATCGTGATCTTGAGTAGTCCAGCCATGATGCTGTCCTTGTATGCTTCTTTTATCTTGATCTCTTGGATCGGGGCCCAACTCATCGTGGCTGGAAGCTTTACGACAGGTGAGCTGACGTCTATGTTTGCCTACGTCATGACCATCCTCATGTCTCTCATGATGTTTATGATGATCTTCGTCATGCTCTCCATCTCTATGGCATCTGTAGAGCGGATCAATGAAGTCCTTGGGACAGAGTCAACCATCGTCTCTCCTGAGAATGGTCTGACAGAAGTAGCAGATGGCTCTATTACCTTCGATCATGTAGACTTCGCCTATAAAGATGAAAATGGCGACAAGGCCCATGTCTTGTCCGATATCAACCTTAGCATTCGCTCGGGTGAAGTAATCGGAATCCTTGGGGGAACTGGTTCCGGTAAGTCTAGTCTGGTCCAGCTCATCCCTCGTCTCTATGATGTAGAGTCTGGTAGCGTCAAGGTCGCTGGTCAGGATGTGCGGAACTATGATTTGGATCATTTGCGTAAGCAGGTTGCCATGGTGCTTCAGACCAATGTCCTCTTCTCTGGTACCATCAAGGAAAATATGCGCTGGGGAAATAAGGATGCGACGGATGAAGAAATCATGGAAGCTTGTAAGATTGCTCAAGCGGATGAATTTATCCAGAACTTTAAGGATGGCTATGATACCATGATCGAGCGTGGTGGAGCCAATGTCTCAGGTGGTCAGCGTCAACGTCTTTGTATCGCCCGAGCCCTCTTGATGAATCCAAAAATCTTGATCCTGGATGATTCGACTTCGGCCGTTGATACTAAGACCGATAGTTTGATCCGGCAAGGATTGGCAACCAGTCTTAAAGACACAACTAAGATCATCATTGGCCAACGGATCTCTTCTATCCAAGATGCAGACCGGATCGTGGTCATGAATGATGGTAAGATCGATGCGATTGGTACTCACCACGACTTGATTGAGAGCAATGCCATCTACCGTGAAGTCTATGACATGCAAACCCAAGGGAAAGGAGGACAAGCAGATGAAGAATAAGAAAAAAGCTGGCTGGGGCTCTCTCGTGCGCTTGCTGGCCTACATGTGGAAACAGTATAAGTTCGTCCTTCTCTTAGCAGCTGCCCTTATCGTGACAGCCTCCCTCTCTACGGTCTATATTACGTCCTCCATCCGTGCCTTGGTGGACCAATACATCCAACCCATGCTGGATAGTGGAAGCAAGGATTTTGGCCCCCTCTTAACTTTCTTATCGACATTAGCTGTGATTGGAGTGGTGGGAGTTTTGGCCAACTATGGCTTCTCCCTCATTATGGCGACAGTGTCTCAGGATACGCTACGCTCTCTGCGGAACCAGCTCTTTGCCCGTATGCAAAAGCTCCCTGTGAAGTACTTTGATACCCACCAACACGGGGACATCATGTCTATCTATACCAATGACATCGACGCTCTTCGCCAAGCGATCGAGGAGTCTATCCCGCAGCTCCTTCAATCTGCCATCACGATTATCGGTGTAGCCGTCAGCATGATTGTGATTAGCCCGCTTCTTTTCCTTCTCGTTCTTTCGATGGTCGGTGTCATGGCCTATGTCATCAAGGATATCTCTGGTAAATCTGGTCGCTATTTCGCCGATCAACAAAAGAACCTAGGGATTGAAAATGGCTTTATCGAAGAGATGATGGCTGGTCAAAAGGTGGTCAAGGCCTTTGTCCACGAAGAGGAAAGCATTGAAGCCTTTGAGCGGATCAATGACCAACTCTTTGAATCATCCTATCAAGCCAACCGCTATGCCAATGTCTTGATGCCAATCTTGGGGAACCTAGGAAATGTCTCCTTCGTCTTGACTTCATTGGTCGGAGGGATCTTCGCCTTGAATGGCATTAGTGGCCTCACCATTGGTGGCCTCATGGCCTTCCTCCAGCTCAACCGTTCCTTCAATGGGCCTATCACCCAAGTATCGCAACAGTTGAACTTTGTCCTCATGGCTCTGGCTGGGGGAGATCGGATCTTTGATCTCTTGGATGAAGAAGTCGAAGTGGATGAAGGGAAAGTCACCTTGGTCAACTATGAAGAGGTCGATGGGCGCATGGTCATCACTGATAAGAAGACCAACCTCTGGGCTTGGAAACACCCTCGGGAAAATGGTGACTACGCACTGGTCAAACTGGTCGGAAATGTCGTCTTTACCAATGTAGACTTCTCTTACAATGAGAAAAACCAAATCCTCTATGATATCAACCTCTACGCAGACAAGGGGCAAAAAGTGGCCTTTGTCGGTGCGACAGGAGCAGGGAAGACCACCATTACTAATTTGATCAACCGTTTCTACGATATCCAATCAGGATCTATCACCTATGATGGTATCGATGTGAAGCTGATCGAGAAGGCTTCGCTCCGTCATTCGCTGGGGATCGTCTTGCAGGATACCCACCTCTTTACCGGAACCATCGCAGAAAATATCGCCTATGGTCGATCAGATGCGACCCGGGAGGAAATCCTGGAAGCAGCTCGCATTGCCAATGTGGATTCCTTCGTCAAACATTTGGACCAAGGTTACGATACCGTCTTGAGTGATGATGGAGCTGGTCTATCCAACGGTCAACGTCAGCTGATCGCCATTGCGCGTGCTGCCTTGGCCAATGCGCCAGTCTTGATCCTGGATGAAGCGACTTCCTCAATCGACTCACGGACAGAGAAGATGGTCCAAGAGGGGATGGATCGCCTGATGGCAGGACGGACTGTCTTTGTCATCGCCCACCGTCTCTCAACCATCGTCAACTCGGATGTGATCATGGTCATGGACAAGGGACGCATCATCGAGCGAGGCAACCACGCTTCCTTGATGGCAGAACGTGGGACTTATTACCGCCTCTACACCGGTGGCCTTGAAATTGATTAATACAAAAAAGTCTGAGCGGGTCTCAGGCTTTTTTGCTTATGGATAATGTTGTCTTTGAAACTTTCCTTAGGTGAGATCGGACGTCAGCGAACTTCGAAGAAGTTCCATGACTAAATCAAGATACAAAGGGCGCCTGCGGATAAAGTCAAAATAGGGAGCAGGACAGAAGCACTATTGTATGGGATTGCTTCGTTGTCCTGCACCCACAAGGCTGATTAGGATTCTTCCGAGCTAAAAGGAGAGAGAAGGATTCAATCAGCTAGTCTGTCTTGGATATAGTAATAATGTATTTTGCGCTTTTTACACAATCCGCACCCGTGTTCAATTCGTTTTGAGCCCCTTCCTCTTTATTTTCTAGTCTCAGGCTGGAACAGTTAAAAGCCTCCCTTTGATAAATAAAACAGAGAGAAAAACGGGCCTTGTAGGTCTACTTTTTCTATGACTTAACTCATTTCCATGGTATAATGGGAGGACTATTGATAGAGAAGATCAAAAGGAGATACGAGTGGATCAAAAACATCACTGCCAAGTCCTATGGGCGAAAAATAAATACCTGGTGCTGAGTCATTCCAGCAACATTTACAAGGAGATCCGGGAATACCTCAAGCAAGACCAGGTTGAGGTCAGTCACGTCGAGGACTTGATCCAGCAAGCGCTGGCCTTGCCGGAAAATCGTGGCCAGGTCTCCAATGCCTTCCAGCATATCTGGGGCTATTTCAAAAAGCAGGCGACTCCTGAGGAAAAGGCTGACTTCATGCTGCTACTTGAGAAATACCAGCATGGGCAAGTTAGCCAAGAAGATCTCATCAAGGGGATCCAAACGCTCCTTGAGCGCTACCCCAATCACTACTTGCAAGACTCTACACTACTAGGAGGTCAATAGATGAGACTGTGGCACCAAGATTTGATTCCCAAACTCCCTCGACCCCAGCTCCTAGGGCAACACCGGGAATGCTGCGCCCTTCGAGGCAATGGCTGGGGCAAGAAGCACGCGACGGTCATGATTTGAGCAGCCGTTTCGCATTCCCCATTTTGGATATAAGCTGCATAGAGGGAGTCGCGGGCAGCCTTTGGATCCCGGTCCAGAAGGGCTTGCTCTCGGCTGACAGCGGCTTCTTCTGTATCCTTTTGGGTGGATACAGAGACGTATTCTCCACCCGCCATAGAGAAGGCACCGGCTAGTATCGCAGAGAGGCCAGATAGAAAGATGATCCAGAGATTGCTGGTCGCACTGGCAACCCCGATAACAACTCCAGCGATGGAGATAATGCCATCATTGGCACCGAGCACTCCAGCTCGTAAGATATTTAAGCGATCGTTAAATGAAGCATCAATGCCATGTTTTGTTTCAGTCATACTTGTCTCCTGATTTCTTATTTAGAATGATTATAATTAAAATTAATTAGTTTAGCAAGTCTTTTGTCTTAAATGATAAAAGTCCGACAATTTAAGAAAGGACTATAGAGGGTAGGAGGTTTATCTCATCTTAAAAATATACCGTCAGCAGAAGGAGCTAAGATATTATAATGCTTTGACAATCGAAATAATTTTAGATATAATTCTATAAATGAATTATGAATAGGAGTCAACCATGAAAAAATTAGTCGCAAGCGGTATTACCCTTCTCTCGGCCTTAACCTTGGTCGCATGTTCGGGAAATCAAACTGCAAAACCAAAGGCTTCTTCAGAGAAGTCTTCAAGCAAGGTGGAGAAAACTTCTTCTAAGAAGTCTTCCTCATCTAAGAAGAAATCATCTTCATCAAAGAAATTTGAATTGACGGATGATACAAGTAGTTCTTCCAGTCAATCTTCATCAGGATCTGGCGCTCAAGCAACAGCTCCAGAAGTTGTTTTGGTAACAGACCAAGAAATTGAAAATGCTAAAACGATCGGTGAAATCAAGGGACTTTATGCAAAACTAGCTGAAAATTATAAGAAGCATGCCAATGAATTGGGAGAAAAGTTGCCAAAATCTGAACAAGAATCTTATTTCAAGGCCTTGGAACCTGGTATCAAGAAGATGGATGAAGAGTTGGCTTCTTTGAATGAAACTCTTGCTCAATTTGGAGACGATACAACGCTTTTCCCAGAAGAGCACCGTGCAGCCTTTATTGAGGCCTTCAAAGCAACCCGTGATACCATGACAAATGCTTTGGTAACTGCTTATAAGTTTGTTGGAGGTTTGAGTAGCTAAGGCCCCTGTCTTCTCTGTGGGGACTCAGTTTCCTCAGCTGTAGATTGGATCTGAAAAGAAATAAAGAAAGAGAGAGTGGGACAGAAATCGGTAATTCGTTAGAGTTCGATTTCGTCGTCCCACCTCCGCACAGTTGAGTAGGGCTGTAAAAGCTGATGAAATCAGCG
>NZ_JVIQ01000023.1:0-8420 GCF_001072745.1 Streptococcus sp. 400_SSPC
CAGCGTAGTAGAGCCCACTCAACCACTGCGTCTTGCTCGACAATCTAAAGACAATTGAGAGGCTAGGACTTTTGTCTCAGCCTCTTTACTGATACGATTTTATTACTAGCTAAGAATTAAAGTTTCTTTAAGCATATTCTTTTATTGTGAAATTATCAAATAATACTTCCATTATGGGAATAGAAGGATGAATGATGAATATTCTTAAATTTATACGACCTGAAAAGCCATTAAAAGAGCTCAAATGGTATGATATCGCTATTGTGACTGCGATCATGTTTGGGCAGTTTATTGTCTGGTCTACAGAACTCTTCCTTGCCAGTCTTCAACCAGTTGCTCAAACGGTGACCAGTGTCGCAGAAACGACAACTGAAACAGCCAGAGAAGGAACTGCCTATTCGAGTAACTTTACTTTACAGCTGATGCTTTTAGCCCTAGCAGTAGGTTACTTGCTTCTGCGGAGTTTTGACTTCAAGCAACTACCGATCCGTTTTAAGTGGTCGACCTTGCTCTGGGTTCCCTTTCTTTTTGCCATCGTTGGTTTCATTGGGGACATTGTAACGACAGTAAGTGGAGAGTATGATTACTTTAACATTACCCTACTCCCATATATCAATCCCATACAGATTATCCACAAGTTCCTAGCGCTTAGTCCCATGGCCATTGCCTATGGTTTACTCAATGGATTCTATGAAGAATTTTTCTTTCTGGGACTAATGACTTCTGTCAATGATAAGTACAAGTGGTGGGCGCTGGCTTATTCGACTTTGATACGGGTTTCCTTCCATACCTACCAGGGCTTGCTCTGGGCAGTGGTAATTGGAGTTGTCTATGGACTCTTTTATTACGTTATGTATAAGAAGGTGGTAAAAAACCTCTTGCCTTTCTTCCTCATGCATGCCTTGGCCGATATGTTTGGATCTAGCTTGCTCTATCTCTTGATTAACTGGGGGAGTTAATAAAATCCTTGAAAAACTGGACGTTTTGTCCAGTTTTTTATCTGCTTTGAAACTCCTGAATGATGGGAAAATCCCTGTAGAAAAGGCGCAAAGATGGTATAATAGAACTATCATTTTACAGGAATCCTAACATTATGAAATTAGTCTATACAGATATTCGAACCCCTTTAACCCAGGTCTTGGTGGATGAGGCCAATCGATTGGTTGAAGAAGGGAAGCGGGTCTTTTATATCGCGCCCAACTCTCTATCTTTTGAGAAGGAGCGCAAAGTCTTGCAACTCCTAGATCAGAAGGCTTCTTTTGCCATCACCATTACGCGCTTTGCTCAGATGGCACGCTATTTTACACTTAATGAAAGCCACCAGCAGCAGTCGCTCGATGATATCGGTCTCGGCATGCTCTTTTTTAAGGTGCTTTCTCAAATGCCGGATGAAGAGCTCAAGGTTTATGCCCGTCTTAAGAAGGATCCCCAGTTTATCCAACAATTGATCCAGCTCTTTCATGAGTTGCAGACAGCCCAGATGACAGCATCCGACTTGGATGCCTTGCCAGATCAGGAGAAGAGAGAAGACTTGGTCCATATCTTGAAGGCTGTTCAAGACCAGTTAGTTGCAGGTTCTTTTGAGTCTGAGTCTAAGTTGGCTAGTTTTGCCTCTCATCTTATCAAGGGAGATTTGGATGAGGAGTTAAAGGATTTGGCCTTAGTGATTGATGGCTTTACCCGTTTCTCAGCCGAGGAGGACTACCTGGTTCATTTACTGCACGACAAGGGCGTAGAGATCATTATTGGGGCATACGCCAGTGAGAAAGCCTATCGCTCGACCTTTCGTGAAGGAAACCTCTACCAGGCCAGTGTGGACTTCCTGCTAGACTTGGCTAGGACCTACCAGGTCACGCCAAGCTATGTCGGTCAAGGAAAAGAGGATGCCTTTAGTCGTATAACGCGGATCTTGGAAGCTCGTTATGACTTTACAGAGGTAGAAGGTGAGCTGTCTGATCAAGACAGAGAAGCAGTAGAGATTTGGACCTGTAACCATCAAAAGGAAGAACTTGAGGCTGTAGCCCGCTCCATTCGTCAGCACCTGTATGAGGGCGCTCGTTACAAAGATATTCGAGTCCTCTTGGGGGATGTGGATGCTTATCAGCTCCAGCTCAAGACCATCTTTGACCAGTACCAGATTCCCTTTTATCTTGGAAAGAGTGAGTCCATGTCCCAGCATCCCCTGGTCCAATGGGTGGAATCCTTGGACCGTCTTCGTCGCTATCGGTTTTTGACCGAGGATGTGGTCAATCTCTTGAAGACGGGGCTCTATGGGACGCTAACACGAGAGGACATTGACCATTTCGAACAATATGTTCGCTTTGCGGAGATCAAGGGCCTGGCTGCCTTTTCTCGTGACTTTACAGCCAACCACCAGGACAAATTTGATCTAGAGCGTCTCAACCAGATTCGCCAGCAAGTCATCAATCCCCTGCAGGATTTTTACAAGACCAAGAGCCAGACCAGCCAGGGCCTAGTGAAAAAGTTTGCCCAGTTTTGTCAAGATGCCCAGTTGGCGCAAAACATGCAACAGTTAGCCAGTCGTGGCTCTGAACAGGAAATGGAACGCTATGACCAGGTCTGGAAGTCCTTTAGCCATGTGCTAGAACAATTTGCCCAGGTCTTTGATCAAATCAAGGTGACCTTAGATGATTTTCTTAGCCTTCTCTTGTCAGGGATCTTGTTGGCAAGTTATCGAACGGTCCCAGCGACTGTGGATGTAGTGACAGTCCAGTCCTATGATTTGATTGAGCCCTTATCAGCTCCTTATGTCTATGCCATTGGCTTGACCCAGGAGCGTTTCCCTAAGATTGCCAAGGACCAATCCTTGCTGACGGATGAGGAGCGTCAGGTCCTGAACCGAGCTTCAGACCAACAGGCTAATCTCCAAATTGCCAGTCAGGACAACTTACGGAAGAATCGCTTCGTCGCCCTATCTCTCTTCAATGCGGCCACCAAACAGCTGGTCTTGTCCAGCCCTATTCTTGTCAATGAGGTGGACGATAAGATGTCCTCTTACTTGCTTGAGCTGACCAAGGCACCGCTTGCTCTACCCGTCATTGAGAAGAAGGCAAGGGCCTCTAGTGAAGATATGGGGTCTTACCAGGCCCTCTTAGCTCGACTGATTGAATTGCACCAGGGAGAAATTGACCAGGAGTTGAGCAAGGAAGAAGCGACCTTCTGGGCAGTTGCCATTCGCGTTCTTCGGAAGAAATTGGCTTCAGAAGGCTTGCATATCCCACAAATCAGCCACAGCTTGACGACCAAGGTCTTAGAGGATGAGACGCTGGAAGTCCTTTATCCAAAAGGGCAGGCTCTGTCTTTATCTGCCTCAGCTCTCAACACCTACTACCAAAACCAATACAGCTATTATCTCCACTATGTCCTAGGTTTGCAGGAGGAGTGGCACTTGCGCCCAGACGCGAGAAGCCATGGGAATTTCTTGCACCGTATTTTTGAACGGGTGCTGAAAGATCCTTCAGAAGGGGATTTTGATGAGCGTTTGACCAAGGCCATTCGCGAAACCAGCCAGGAGACAGAGTTTGCTCTCCTTTATCAGGAGAATGCTATGGCCGCTTTTTCAAAAGAATTGCTCCTGGATACAGCTCGGGCGACTGGTCGTGTCCTCGCTCACAATGACAGTATTGAAACCATTGGAGAAGAAGCTCTCTTCGGCCGAGAAGATCGTCCCTTCTTAACCTTAGAAGATGGTCGTCCGCTCTTGGTCAAGGGCAAGGTCGATCGGATTGATCGGCTGTCTGACACAGGGGCCTTGGGAGTGGTGGACTACAAGTCCAGTGAGACCAAGTTTAACTTTGAGAAGTTCTATAATGGCCTCAACTCCCAGCTGCCAACCTATCTGTCTGCTATCAAAGACTTTCAGGTTTTTGATCCTGACAAGGGAATTTTCGGCGCCATGTACTTGCAGATGACGGATCCTTTGGTGCCTCTCAAGGATACCAAGGCGGTCGAAGATGCTGTCCAAGCCGTCCTAAAATCCCAGCAGTATAAGGGGCTCTTCTTGGCAGACCAAGCCAGTCAATTAGGGGAGAGCTATGAGAAAAACAAGGCCATGTTGCTGAGTCAAGAGGAGCTAGATCTGCTCTTACTCTACAATGCCCATCTCTATCAACAAGCAACCCAGGGCATCTTATCGGGTGACTTTGCTATCAACCCTTATACTGAAAATGGTCGAAGCATTGCTCCATATGTAGAACAATACAAATCGATTACGGGATTTGAAGCCAATCTCCACTTGGGACAAGCCCGTTTCTTGGAGAAACTGGATCCAAGACAGTACGAGAAACGCCCAGTTGGTGACAAGCTCCGCCAGGCCTGGATAGAAAAAATGAAGGAGGAATTGAATCAATGAAACCAATTGAATTTTTAAGTCCCGTTCAGATTCAAGACCTCAAAATCCAGGAGGCCCAGTCTAACAAGGAACAAAAACGGACCCCTGAGCAGATAGAAGCCATCTATTCGTCAGGGACCAATATCCTGGTCTCGGCTTCGGCTGGTTCTGGGAAGACCTTCGTCATGGTTCAACGGATCCTGGATCAGTTGCATCGGGGGATTTCTATCCAGCAATTGTTCATCTCGACCTTTACCGTCAAGGCAGCGACTGAGCTCAAGGAACGCTTAGAAAAAGAGTTAGAGAAGAGCCTCAAGTCTACCAAGGATGAGGAGCTCAAGCACCACTTGGCCCAACAAATCGCAGAATTACCAACTAGTGATATCGGAACCATGGATGCCTTCACGCAGCGACTGGTCTCCAAATACGGCTATTTATTGGGCCTCTCGCCGACCTTCCGCATCCTTCAAAGTGCAAGCGAGCAGTCCTTACTCAAGAATGACTGTTTTGAACAGGTCTTTGAACCCTTTTATGAGGAGCAAGGGCCTGACCGCCTCTTTAGTCGTCTAGTTAAGAACTTTACAGGAAAGGGCAAGTCGCTAGCAGGCTTTAAGGACCAAGTTTACGCCCTAGTAGACTTCCTGCAATCCACTGCGGATCCTCTCACCTGGTTGGAGGAGTCCTTTCTCAAAGGTTATCGGGATCTGGACTATGATGAAGCCTTGAACCAGTTAGCCCAAGAGGTAAAAGAGCAACTCTTTGAATTGGAATCTTTCTTTGCCTTCCATCTGGCCAATGAAGGACAAGCCTTTTCAGGAGCCAAGTACCAAGAAAATGTCACCGCTATTCAAGACTTGATTGCTAGTCTCAATGAGAAATCTAGTCAGGAAGCGATTTTTGAGGTCTTGGAGCGGGTGGTCTTGATCTCCCGTGCCAGTGGAGGACGAAGCCTGACCATCACGACACGAAAGGAAGACCTGAAAGAGTTAGCTACTACCTTTAATGACGAACGTAAAGAACGCATCGAAGCCTTGCGGGCAGCAGCTTCCCAGCACTACCAATTGACCTATCAGATTCGCTTCAAGGATGAGCCCTTGCCTTTGCTAGTCTTGCTCAGGGACTTTGTCCAAGCTTTCTCGATTGCATATTTGGAGCGCAAGAAGCAGGAAAATGCCTTTGAATTTGGCGACATCAGCCATTTTGCCATCCAGATTCTAGAAGAATTTCCTCAAATCCGCAAGCTCTATCAGGAGCGCTACCACGAGGTCATGGTCGATGAGTACCAGGATACCAACCATACTCAAGAGCGGATGTTGGAGCTCTTGTCCAATGGACACAACCGCTTCATGGTGGGAGATATTAAGCAGTCTATCTACCGCTTCCGTCAGGCGGATCCCCAGATTTTTAATGACAAGTTTAAGGCCTACCAAGAAGAAGGGGCAGATGGCAAGTTGATTCTGCTCAAGGAGAATTTCCGAAGCCATGTAGAGGTTTTAGAAGCGACCAACCATGTCTTTGAACGCCTCATGGATGAGGAAGTTGGAGAAATTCTCTATGACCAGAGCCATCGCTTGATTGCAGGCAATCCAGAGAAGAAAGAGCCGACACCGGCCTATGAGACAGAGTTCCTGCTCTATGATGGCAGTCAGGAAGCGGATGAAACAGGTGAAGAAGAGCAAGAAGGGGATAGTCTATCCTCAGGTGAAGTCCTTTTGGTCATCAAGGAGATCATCCGACTCCACAACGAAGAGGGGGTACCTTTCAAGGATATGACGCTTTTAACGGCTTCTCGGACCCGTAACGACAAGGTTCTTTCAGCCTTTGAAGCCTATCAGATTCCTATCGTTGCGGACGGGGGAGAGGAAAACTACCTCCAGTCTGTTGAGGTCATGGTCCTCTTGGATACCCTCCGCACCATTAACAATCCCTTACAGGACTATCCTTTGGTGGCCCTCATGAAATCAGCCATGTTTGAATTTGACGAGGACCAGTTGGCCCGTTTAGCCTTACAGAGAGGTGAAGGCAAAAAAGCAGAAAATCTCTATGAGAAACTGCAACTTGCCTTAGACCAGACTGGAAGTGCTCCTCAGTTGATCGATGCGAGCTTAAAAGAGAAACTCACTCGCTTTATGGAGACACTGGATGCCTGGCGTGACTATGCCCAGACGCACTCCCTTTACGATCTGCTTTGGAAGATTTACCAAGATCGCCACTATTATGATTATGTAGGTGCCTTACCAAATGGTGCCCAACGGCAGGCCAATCTCTATGCCTTGACCCTTCGGGCAAATGACTTCGAAAGCTCTAGCTTCAAGGGGTTGCCTCGCTTTATTTCCATGATTGATAAGATTTTGGAAAATCAGCACGACTTGGCCAATGTGGCCCAGGCAGTTCCTAAGGATGCTGTCCAGCTTATGACCATTCATAAGAGCAAAGGACTTGAGTTCCCCTATGTCTTTATCCTCAACACCGATAAAAAGTTTGTCGGCAAGGAACTGTCTACCAATGCTGTCATCAGTCGGAAAAACGGAGTCGGCATCAAGTATGTGGCTAGTCTTCCCGTTGAAAATGACCAGCCTGGCCTCCCAGAAGATATTCGATTGGTCATTGAGACTCTGCCTTACCAGCGAAATGTCGAGGAAATTCGTCTGGCAGCCTTGTCGGAGCAGATGCGCCTCCTCTATGTCGCTATGACCCGTGCAGAGTGCAAGCTCTACTTGGTCGGTAAGGGGCGGCAGGATAAGTTGGAAGAGAGAAAATGGGGAGCCAGTGTCAATGGACGCTTGAGCCCAGCTCTTCGCAAGGAGATCAATTGTTTCCAAGACTGGCTCTACGCTATTCAGGCGGTCTTTGCCCAGCAACACTTGGCCTATCAGACTCGCTTTGTGACCGACCAAGACTTGACGCCGGAGCAAATCGGTCACTTAGAGTTGAAGACGTCTCTCCCAGTCGATGACCTCAAGGACAACCGCCAATCAGAAGAGATTCGTCGTGCCCTGGATGTCTTAGAATCTGTGGACCGGATCAATACCCAGTACCAAGCTGCTATCCAACTCCCAAGTGTGCGGACACCGAGTCAAATTAAAAAATTCTATGAACCCATCCAAGATATGGAAGGAGTGGACCTCATGGAAAAAGCGGATGTCCCATTACCAAGCTTTGACTTTCCAAACTTCGGCAAGGAAGAAGCTGTAACAGGGGCAGCAGTCGGTAGTGCCCTACACGAACTGATGCAACGGATTCCATTGACGATGATGCCAACGATGGATAGCCTAGCAATGGTTCTCAAAGAGGTCAATGCCAGCCCAGCAGTCAAGGAGCGGATCGACCTCAAGAAGGTCTTGGCCTTCTTCCAGACTGACTTGGGCCAACTCTTGCTCAAGGAGGCAGACAAGGTCCATCGTGAAGCCCCATTTGCCATGCTCAAGACGGATCCAACTAGTGGACAGGACTTTGTGGTCCGGGGGATCTTAGACGGCTACCTGCTTCTGGAAGATCGGATCCTTCTCTTTGACTACAAGACAGATCGTTACCGCAACCCTCAGGACATGCTAGATCGCTACCAAGCCCAACTGGAACTCTACGCAGAAGCCCTCCGTCGCTCCTATGGTGTAGACTGCATCGAATCGTATTTGATCCTACTAGGAGGAGAGCAATTGCAAGTCGTTTCTCTAGCAGATAAAAAGGAACAATCATGACCCCTATCGAACGAATCCAAGAGATGGAAGGCCATCTCAACGCCTACCAAGGCTTAATCGAAGAGCTTGAAGCCTGTTTGCAACGAGTGGAAGCTGGCCAGTCTCGCTATATCGCCCTTCGCGATTACTACACTAGCCAGGTCTACATGGAGGATGTCGAACTGTCCAATCAACCAGACTTTCCTGAAGAGGTCTACTGTGGCGTCTTATCGGAAGATGCCGTCTACGATTTGTTGGACGAGCACTACCAAAAGGCAGTGGAAATGCTAGACCTTGCGACTAAGATGTTAAAAGAACGATAAGAACACAAAAAGAGAGTGGGACAGAAATCGGTAATTCGTTAGAATTCGATTTCGTCGTCCCACCTCCGC
>NZ_JVIQ01000024.1:0-39452 GCF_001072745.1 Streptococcus sp. 400_SSPC
TTATTATACCATGATTCAACGACCGTTTCCATCATATCGTTGTACGTTCTCAATCGTTTAAAAAACGCGTATTTTGCCAGAATATCGTTTTCGTCATTTCTCGATAAAACAAAAAAGACGTATTCATTTTCGTATTCATTGCCCGCATAATTGAGAGAACGAGCCCGAGGGCTTTTTTTTGTTGTACAGTTTTGTTGACGTCAACAAAACTGCCTTTTTTCTGTTATAACGGAAATTATTGAAATTGTCTATTATAACAGCAAACAAAAAAAGCCCTCCCAATTTGGGAGGGTGTGTGTCTTATATATTATAGATTATAGAGTCTCTGGCCAAGGGTCGTCTGTAATGTACGATATCAACGACATCAGTAGGTACTGGATCAGTAAACTGGAATCTTACCGGTTTGACCTTGCGTAGCTTGCGCACGTTCTTCGATAGCCTTGACTACGGACGCACTGGCTTCTTCAATCGCTTTAGACACTTCTGCGCTATCTCGTGACTGGCTGTCCAAGAATCGTGTGAAATCGCCATCGTCAAGGGTTAAATGTTTAGCCCCGTTAGATTTCAATTCATCCACCGTACCCATACTACCAATGCCGAACACTCTACCGTTAACAACTCCGACATATCCTTGCTTTCCGCTTTTGCTTCGTACTACAAAATTCATATCTTCTTCCTCTTCTTTCTTGTTTAATTCAGTTCCAATGATTACTATATTCTTATCCAATCCACCACTTAAGCCCGTACTGGTGAATTGCCACCAACGGGTATGTGCCATATCTGGATATACGCCCCAGTATGGTTCAGGTCTGACTTCGTAATCTGGGTATGCTGCAATCCATAGGCTATTTGGATATCTAGCAGTAATCTGCTCCACATAGATGTTAGCCAATGTATAAGGCTTATAGCTGTAGTAGATTGGTTCGAACCCGTTCGACTTACAAACATCCATAAATGCTAATACTGCATTGGTATTCGCTTGTTTATCACCACTAGCGCCATCCTCGTAGTCACACACTAGGTAGCGTGGACGTGATGGTAGATTACTGATGAAATAGTTAGCTTCAGTTTGTGCTGTCGCTACATCGCCACCGAAGCGGGCGAAGTGGTAATAACCAATGCAATTACTAGTGTTGGTTTGTTTGGTTGCTACTGGACTAACCCAACCAACGCCCTCGGTTACTTTAATAATGGTATTGTTAGTTCCCGATGCTTGACAGATACCAGTCAAGTCTGCTGACTGGTAAGCTGATACATCAAGGAAGTAATCGCCTTTAGCAAGTCCACCCGATTCACTTTCAGAATCATCAAACGGCAACTCAAACCAACCAACCATGCGTTGACTTGGCCCATTCCAGTCGATATAGCTGAAATTTCCTGCGCTATCTAGATTTCTACGAACCTTGCGAACCCATCCGCCATTATAGAGAGCATCTGCGTTACCATCAATATTCTGCTCGATGGTTGTGACCGTTCCGTCTGCGTGTTCTGCCACCACGAACCCGATATGCCCAAACTGATGGTTTGGAGAGCAATCAGAGACGAATACAGACCCTACTGGTGGATTGTTAGAACCGTTAAAGTATGTCACTCTAAGTCCTAATGCAGAAGCTCTGTCAAGCCCGTTTATGGCGTTTAAGTAACTAAAATTGAGATTATACAATCCTTGATATTGCAGAATGTTGTCAATTAAAGCAACACATTGCCCACCATAAGGGTTTGTTGGAACGGTAACACGTTGATTAACTACGTTATCTAGCGTATCTAATAATTGTCTTTGAGTAGTCAAAAGACCGCCTCCTTTTTGTTAATCTTGGTTAGGTTCTTCATAGCCTAATGCTCGGTTGCTATCGCCCAAACCAGCGGTTGTAGGGTCATTAACGACCCCGACAAGCACAAAGAATGCAAACAATACATTGACAAATACCAAGATTTTATCAATGGTTTGTCCGAATTCCAGTTTGATACCAAAGATGTCAGCGAATGCTTGAAAGAGCAATGCAAGGGCTGGCACAAGTGCAAGCCAAAAGTTTTTATTTTTAAGACGTACTGTCCAGTTAATTTTGTTCATGTTAGTTCCTCACTTCTAAAACTTCATATTTTTTATAAAGGCTATCAATGTAGCCGTTGCCACCGAGTTTCTTGTAACTTGCGTGCATTTTGTGAATGATGTCTGACTCATGTACTGTTGTATATCCACGGTTAATTGCTACAGTCATATCACGCTCTAAGCGTAGATACATAGTAACTAGATGTGCTTCATCGTGTACAGCCAGTTTCTCATTCACTTCGTCGATTTTTCTATTATTATCCTTGCCCAGTTCTTGGACTGTTTCAACAGAGTTCTGGATGTTGCTTAATTCATCTTTTAACTTGTTAAAGCGTTCTTTGCTTAGGTCAGATGACTTACTGGCTTTCATCCCAAACCAGCCAGTAGCAATCACACCAATAGTAGGGGCAAGGTGTGCAATCCAATCAGAAAATGTCACTCAATCACCCCATTCCTATGTGAGCGGTTGAGTTTCCAAATCTGTGTTCTCTTTAGGCTTCGTCCACTTCCATACTGCCAATTTACCGTTTTGCTCAAGGCTTGCGAGTTGGTCAAGGGTTTCGCCATTATACGTAAAGTCACTGTTGACTTGTACCATCACACGGTTACCCTCACCGTATAGAGCATTGTGCGTAGCATCTTCAATCGCAAAGATTTCTTGCGATTTGTAAGTCTTGCCAGATTGTCCAAGATCAACTAATTCCAAACCACGCTTGTAGATTGTTGGATCTAGCGGGTGGTCAACATCAGTAACTCGTGCCAATACTGCCCAATCTGCTACTGCCTTAACTTCTGCAATTTTGGTATCTTTTTCAGCAAGTTTTTGCTCATAGCTTTCTGCTTGTGTATGCAAGTCTTCTTGCAATTTCTTGACCCCGTCTGCTGGGTTAAATTCGGTGGCAATCTGGCCAAGGACAGCTTGGATCAGCACTTCGTCTGATTCGCTTGTACGGTCACCAAACAAAGTACGGTCAAAGGCCGTATAAGGTGCATCTTGTCGAATTGCGACAAAAGTTTTGTTTGCTTCTTGCAAATATTTATTTACTACTTTAAACATATGTTAGTCTTCCTTTTCTAATTTCTCTGCGATTTCGTCAAATATCTCTTTAAGAGCTTCATCTGCTTCTAGCACATTGTTAACCCGTGCTAGTTGTGCTTCTGCTTGCTCAAGCTGGGCTTGTGCTTCTGCTAGCTTCTCTTGAGTTTCTTCGTAGAAAATCTTATAGTTCGCTTGCTCGATCGATTTATCGGCTAGTTGTAAAGCCAATTCATTTATGATTTTGTCTGCTGTATTCATTGATACTCCTTGTTACATATATGTCCGATAATATCCAGGAGCTCCCAGATTGTGGCGCTTAAAATGATCTTCAATTCCTTTAAAATTCTTGTCTATCACATTAAATAAGTCAACCAAAGATTTATCTCTAATATAGATGTCTAGGAGGCCATTAATTTCTCTCCTCCCAACATCTATTGAGACACCTCTTAAATTCTCTTGACCGCTCAACAAAAAATCCATTGATTGCCCGTAAAATGTAATAGCCGAAGCTATTTTCCCATTACTTCTGCCGTTCCAAATTTGGATACCTGCAGAAGTACTGTCCATTTTTTGTACACCGTTACGATTGCTTAACAGAGCCGTGTAAGAGCCGTCGACGTCACCAATTCGACCTTTTCCAAAAGTCAAATATTGCAATGGTCTGCCAGGGAATCTATTTCTAATACCAATGTTTTGGCCGTTTGCTTCAATCCATCCGGTTTGAAGATCAAATTCAGTAACACCATTGAGTGATGATAACTTCCCACCCTTGATAATGTTAGCGGTCAACCCCTCGGTTGCGACATTTTTAGAAGTAACATTGATAAGGTTAGCCTTACTTGCGTCGATTTCGTCAATGTGTGCCGTGCCTATCTGGGCCTTACCGATCATGGACTTTTTAATAACCCCGTCCTTGATGTAGGTTTTCTCGCCCACGGAAAGCAAGCCCTCATTAATTCTTATTGAGCCGTCCGGGTTTAGATTCAACTGTCCCAGCACGTCGCCCGCGCTGTTTAAATTGCGTACTGACCAACTATCACTTAATAGCGTCATTTGTGTCCGTACCGCCTCGATAGGCTCTGCGCTGTCTTCTGGTGCTGGTTGCCATTTACGGTCATTCGTACCTTCATAAAAATCAAGCTCGGTCATAAATAGACCACCCCACTTGTTTGGGTTGTTGCGGTCATACTCAAATTGAAGGTAACCGTCATCGAATTCACCGATATTAAATTTAAAGGATTTTTTAACGGTTTTTTCATTATTAAAAACTGGTCCGTTTGTCCATTTAGGGCTTCCGTCAAACACAAGTTGTTTATCTTCAAAATCTGCTGTCGATCCTTTTTTTCGTTTACAGAAATAGATCTTAAAATATTTTGAGTTGTTGTCAAACCCTAAAATATTCAAAATGTAATCTACATTTCGTTTGACAATAAAACGTGGACTTTTAACGACCGCACCAGGCCTCAACTCAAACATTCGTTTTTGGCCGTTAAAATAAAAGCCGTGAGATGTAAAGCCTAGTCTATTATTAGATTCCGTCCAATATTTCAGCCCATCATCTGCCCTCGAATTTCGGAGCATATTCGGGCCACCTTGTGTTGAGTATTTTCCAACTTCCGTTTGAAAGATCTCGCTACTCATAACAAGCCGTGATAGCTTATCGGGTGCGTCGGCTTCGGACTTGCCGATGATACGCTCGTATAGCTTGTTCGACTCTGTGAGTTTTTGAAATTCTATCGTTTGAGTTGCGATTTTTTGATTCAAGCCAGCTAAGACTGGATTGATATCTTTCTGCTCGACGAAATCGTTTTTGATATTCTGCAAGACTTTGTTATAGACAACCCCAGAATCCGTCTGGTTGAGCGTTTCCGTGATTTTCTGTGTCAAGTCTTGACTAGCTAAAATCTGCTGCTTGATCTGGTCTGATAGTTTGGTCGTGTCCGGCAATGTTCCGGCTTTTTTGAGAGCCTCTTCTGCTCGCTTGTTAGCTTCTACGATAGCCTTATCGGTTGTTGCCTTCGAATCGGCAAACATTTTTTCGAGCTTGGAACTGTCGAATTTTAAATGCTTGAGCTCCCACTCCGAACCGTTCCAAAAATACAGCTCTGTCTCTTCCCCGACGGTTAGATATAACAGATCTCCACGATGAAGCGCGCCCTGTGGTTGATCCCGAGGTTTCTCCGCTCCGTAGTAGATAGTATTTTTCCCGTCAGCGCTGACAAGGGCTCTCGTGGCAATAGCAAGGGCGCTTTCCGCGTATTCCTTGCTTTGGCCCACGCTTCGCATGATCGAGCCTTCGGACGAGATAGCCTTCTGTACGGTCCCAATATCGTTACATGTTACCTTGTGAGATAATAGCCGGCCCGTCACGTCATAGCTGCTCTCGTATGACACGATACGGATTTTTTCACGGAATCCGATTGTCTCATTGATGGCCATGATATAGTCACCAGCTCGAGGCTGTGTGTACTTGTAACCGGCGCGAGTTAAGTCTTCCATCTCGAGTTGCACCGAAATAGAGTACGAATTGTCAACGTCATGCTTTAGACGTTCAAGTAACTTCCCGGTCTCTTTGTAACGCTCGTCGCTGATCGGTTCACCTTCAATACGGCCATAGATCCGAGCAAGTGGGCTTTCGTATTCCGCTTCATACCGTCCCGCGTTGTGGTTGTTTTCATCCTTCCACGCCCCGAAGCCCTTCTTATACGTGATGAACCCACCGATATTTTTTTCGAGTGTAAGCTCGTTCATGTTGAAGTTTTTTCGGACCACGGTCGAAAGATCCGTCCCAACCTTCTTCACGATTCGGACGACTTTCCCAGTCACCGAGAATTCAAGCCCCGCTGCCTTGATAACGTCTTTAAACATTTTCAATCGGCTCGTGTTCCCGAAATTATCCTTCCGGATGGCGTTCGCTTGAGCCTCGATCTGGTATCGATACCCACTCCCCCGAAAGATCGCCTCGATATAGACTTCAAAGCGATTCGATCCGTTTAAGACTTGGTAGCAATTGGAATGATCGAAGTCATAGAAGAATTGATGGACCGCGTCAAATGATACGGACAAGCTCCGGCCTTCGTCTTTAGGCTTCGCATAGATGACTTTGTACGTTTCACCGTCCCAGTCGAACGACCAGCCACGGTCAATCTTCGACAATACTTTGTCATTTGAGAGAATGGTCCCGGACACGGAACGCTCGCCGTTCACCGCATTTTTAGTGGTAAACTCGACTTGCGCACCGTACCCGTTCCCTTTTTCGTCGTAAAAAGTAAGCAATGATTCCCCTCCTTCCTACTTGTATAATTCTTTGAACCCCAGGATCTTGATTGACCCTCTAAAATTTGTAAACCAAGAAATTTTTTTATTAAATTTCGGGCGAATCACGAAATATTCAAAATTAGTCCGATTGTTGACGTTGGTTTCTCTATTTCCATCAACTAGCACCGTTTCAATCCCACGCAAAAGTAGCTTCTGCCCGGATCGGATCGGCGTTTCAGCATGTCGATAAGTAAACCGACGCCCGTCAATCTCCACGAAAAAATCGATATTATCAGCCGTCGCGGTCAGCTCAACGACAAATGGTACTTCGAGTTGACTCAATTGAGCCGTCCCCGCATAATCAAACGTATTCGTTGATAGTGCGAGGTCCTTTGGCACGGTCTCACCAAAAGGGAGCTCCACCGTCACGAACGAGAACGAAATATTATATTTCAATCCCGCGGACGACTTGCCGATGAATTCATAATTGATCCGTTCGCTTCCCGCTACTTTGTATCGATAGCGCCATGGCTGGTGCGGAATATTTGCGATCTCAAGCTCTCCCGTGGTTTGGCCCGCTGTCTCGAATTCGTACAATTCGTCACGTTGCGGGTACATTTTCGTAATATAAAAGCTGTCTTCGCCCAGAATATAGCGAGTCAGCTCGTCCTTTTTATCAAAAAAGGCTTCCATCGTTGGGACGGAAAGCCTCGCTCTTACTTCAATCACCTTTTCGGTGTATGTTAGGCCGTCGAAGATCCGGCCGTTGCGTCCTTTGACGGTACGCGTTGAAATATCCACGGTCGGGGACGAATCATCGACCGCGATATTATATAGACCAAGCTCGGATAAATTTCGAGCCTGGCCGTCTTTTTCAATCAATAAGTCCATGTTTCACCCCTTACGAGAAATATTCATCTAACGCCTTTTTGCGGGCGTCTTTTTCTTTTACCGTGGTATAGATCTTGTCTCCGACAATCTCGTTGTGTACCTCGAATTTCTGATCTGCGAGTTGTGAGTTCTTCACTTCGTCGCTCAAGTCTTCGAGGGATGAACGAACGCCCGAGCTTGTCACGCTCGCGCTTGTCGTCATCGTGCTATTAGTCTGATAGTCTTGTTCCGTGATTGCTTGGGCATACTGACGAGCCATATCGTTTATATCCGATACCCAGTCACGCATACCAATGTACAGACCTTCTCCCGTAAATCCACCGATTTTCTTCATCACTCGTGATGGTGAGTGGATATCGAGCGCAGAACGCATGATGTTAGCGATATTTGAAGCAATGCTGTGAGCAAGACTATAGA
The DNA here is from genome assembly GCF_001072745.1 of Streptococcus sp. 400_SSPC. Taxonomy (NCBI): domain Bacteria; kingdom Bacillati; phylum Bacillota; class Bacilli; order Lactobacillales; family Streptococcaceae; genus Streptococcus; species Streptococcus sp. 400_SSPC. Next base: position 7,656 of record NZ_JVIQ01000024.1, read on the forward strand.
GTGATCCAGCCATAGAAGCAAGACCGTTGAAAAGTCCGACTCCTGCGTTGAAACCGACCGCTGAAAGCGATCCTCCCAATTGACTAAAGATCGATACTATATTCGATCCGGCCGATTGTGCGAGGCTCACGGCTTGTTTTAGTCCGGAGCTCATAGCTGACACGACCGCGCTCATTCCTTGTTTAGCAGCGTTCATCACGCTCTTGAATGATTGCGTAAACATATCTACTAGTTGTTTGCCGGCTTGTGTCGTTGCTTGCGAAATCTTCGTAAGCCCAGCTTGTACTGCTTGAGCCGTCGCATTCATTGAGTTAGTGACGGCCGTCTTCATTTGGTTGTAATTGTTGGTTACTGCTTGCGACAATTGCGCGCTTGATTGTTGCGCTTGTTGCGATACTTTGGCAAAGTCAGCTTGTGCATTGTTCGCCATCGTATTTGTAGCCGTCGTCGCGCCCGCTTGCATTTGTTGGAAGTTGCTCACAACTCCCGAGTTCGCAAGTTGAGCGTTCGTGTTCGCTGCGGTATTCACGCCAGCCGTGCTCGCGTTCGCATTGTTCATCAACTGATTCAGCTCGTTACTTGCACTAGCATTTAAGTTGCTTACGTTACTCACGACGCCTGTGTTCATTTGGCCCGTTTGAGCTACCGCGTTCGCGTTCATTTGGTTAAATGACGTATCGGTATTCATTGCGAGCGTCTGCATATTCATTGTGCCGTCCGCATTCATCATACCGAAATTCGTTGACACGCCTTGCTGCATAGTCGTTGTGGTTGTCATCGTGCTATTCGCAAGGTTCATCATGTTATTCGATACGTCCGCGGTCATCGTATTCGTTGACGTGCTGACGTTCGCTTGCATTTGTTGGTAATTCGTGCTGACGTTAGTATTTGCGGTCGTCGCGTCCGAGCTTACTTTCGCGGTTGTTTCAGAACTCTTGTTCGAAATATGATCCGCTGTTGCTCCAATCGTTGCTTCAACCTTCGCTCCACCTTCTTCGGACTTACCGGAAATCCAATCCCAGATCCCACCGAAGAAGTTACCCACTGCGTCCGCAACGCCTTTCAGAGCATTCGGAATGAAGTTAAGCAATGCACCACCGAACCCCTTGATAATATCCCATGCGGCGCCAATGATATTAGGAATACCAGTAATCAGCGACGTCGCAAGTTGTACGATCAATTGTAAGCCGGCCATTGCGAGCTGTGGCAAGGCTTGGGCGAGCCCCATGATAAGTTGACCAATAATTTGCATACCAGACTGGGCGATCTTCGGCAAGGCGTTGATAAGCCCTTGGACGAGTGCCACGATCAACTGAATACCACCTTGTAAGATCGTCGGCAAGTTTGAAAGGATCGTCTGAATGAATCCGACAATAACTTGTGTCGCAATTTGGATGATCGTTGGCAAGGCTTGGATGATCCCTTGAACGACATTCATCAAGATTTGAATCCCTTGTTCAAGGATGGAAGGGAAGTTTGCTTGTAAGTTTGTGATGAAGTTCGTCGCGATCTGTTGAACTGTCGCGAGCAATTGTGGCATATTTTGTAAAATACCATTCGTCACGTTGACAAGTAATTCCATCCCGATTGAGAGCAATCGAGGTAAGGCTTGAAGCAATGTATCAACAAATGATCCGATGACGGTTATCGCTGACGAGATCAGCGAGCCCGCATTTTGGCCTACGCCTTGGACAAGGCTTGAAATAAGCTGAATTCCCGCGTCAACGATGACTGGGAACATTGTCGCGAAGGCTTGCGCTAGTTTAGCGACTAGATCAGCACCCGAAGCGATAAGGCTTGGTAATTGACTAGTAATACCACTTACGAGCTCTTGAATGATCTGTGGCCCTTTGGTCGTTACTGTTTGAAGTAACTGATCAATCTGTTTCCCAAATTGTTGGTTAATCAGACCAAGGCCAGCGAGGACTAGACCCAAGATAGCGGCCGGACCGATTGACGCGAGGGCAATTCCCATCACGGAAGCTATCCCACTAGTCATCACGCTCAAAATAGACATGCCTTGAGCCGTTGCACCACCAAGAACGCTCGGGATACCGGCAATCTTGCCCGTGAAGCTAGAAATGAAGCCTCCGGCCGTCTTCATAGCGCCCGAAGTAGCTGACCCAAATGCAATAGTTTTACTTGCGACCGTGCCCATTACACCCGTTAGCGAAGCTAGGCCACGGACTGCCGGACCAAACGCAAGAGCACCAACGACTCCTAAAATAGCCGGTTTCAACTTAATCATTGTGCTTTCAAACTTATTTGCTTGATCGTCAGTCATTTTTGCGCCGTTCAAAAACTGATTGAGGGCTGGATTCAATGAGTTTAAAGCGTCGAGAAATTTTTGAAAACCTTGAGAATTATTGATTCTATCAACTAATTTGTCAAGCCACTTAACGAAAGTTGTTAGAACAGGCAAGACAGCCGTTCCGAGTGTTTTTTGAAAAGTTTCAAAAGACCCTCGAAGAACCTCAACTGCCCCTTTTAAATTATTCATTTTTTCGGCGGCCACTTCTGCGACTGTCACTTTATCGATGGCTGCTTGCATATTGTTTGCGCCATCTGCTCCCTCGTTCATGGCAATTGTTGCAGCACGAACCGCATCCGTACCGAACATTGTTTTGAGGGCCATTTGTTTTTCAGCGTCCGACAATCCCCCGAGTTTATCTTTCAAAACTTGAGAAATCTCGGCGAATGACTTGATCTTACCTTCAGCCGTGAAGAACTGGTTCGAACCGTCTTCTGTGATGATTCCCAACTCTCTCATGAGATTCATTTGTTTCTCTGTTTGGGGTTGGAGATTCATCAACATTGTTTTGAGAGACGTTCCGGCGTCCGATCCCTTGAGTCCGTTTTGAGCGAAGACTGCGAGGGCGTTCGTGGTATCGCGGAACGATAGACCAAGACCCGAAGCGACCGGAGCGACCATGGAAAGCCCATATTTCAATTCGTGAACATCTGTCGCTGACGCGTTAGCAGCTCCCGCGAGTTGGTTTGCTGCTTGTGTAGCCGTCATGCCGTCCCGACGAAAAGCGTTCAATGCCGTTGACGTAATTTCAGCAGCTTCTTTCAAGTCAAGCTCGCCCGCTGTTGCGAGGTTGAGTGACGCCGTAAGACCACCATTGAGGATATCTTCTGTCGATACCCCAGCTTTCGCAAGTTCACCAATTGCGTCAGCCGCCTCACTAGCGCTAAATGCTGTATCAGCTCCGGCCTTTGTTGCCGCTTTATCAAATTGAGCCATCGTTTCAGCACTTGCCCCAGTAACGGCCTTAATGTTGCTCATTTTAGCTTCAAATTCGGCCGCTGTCGCAATTGTGCTCTTGATGAATCGTTTACCAAGATCAAAGAGCTTATATGCAGCAGCCACCCCGAGGACTTGTTTCAGCAAGTTCGTTGACGCGCTTGCTGCTCTGTCTGTGTGGCTCACGATACCCGTCAACGCTCCGACTGCCTTTTGTCCGGCCGTCTGGAAGGCGTTCCCGAGCTTCCCGCTTACGTTACTAGCAAGATTGTTGACGGATGATAATACCCGCCCACCGAATGAATTTCGCACTCGATCCGCGAAGCTGTTCGCTTTGCTTGTCAAGTTAGAGAACATACTCGACCATGACGAATTGATTGGGTTGAGCACTCTTTGGCCAAGTGCACTCGTGATATTCCCAGCCGTTGACTGGATCCGAGCTTCGAGTCGTGCCATAGAGTTACCAATCGCACCGAAGGCCGTCTTATACGAACCAGACATATTGTTTGCCGAATTAGTAAAGACCGAACCAATACTGTGGACTTTGGAACTAATTCGACCGGCCATAGAGTCGACGCTGTTGGCCATCTCCGCAAACACACTCTTTGGAGACTTGATAGCTTTCGAAATATCGAAGCTAAACGCTTTTTTGAACCCTGAATTAATCTTTGAACCGAAAGACGAGATATCGCCTTTCATTACACTAATTACGCTCTTTACTTCGTTAGATAACCGAACGAAGCCCTTTCGAATCGGGTCGGGCAATTTTGCACCGATGTTCGAAGCGATACGATGAAGTTCACCAATTGCGATCTTAACGCCACCGGTTAGGCCTTGAGCAATTTTCGAGCCCGATGATTGATTGCTTTTTGCGAGTCGATTCATAAGCTCACCGACTTCGCGGATCATCTGATTTGCGCTCTTTGACGCTGATTGCGCTGCTGTTTCGAACGCTTTCTTCGTTGCACTTACGACTTCGGCCATCGCCTTGTCGTATTCTGTCAGATCCGCACCAATTAGGGCCTCGATTGATCCATCGAATGCCATCGCTCCACCTCCTTTTATATTATTTTCTGTTTTGGAAATGCTCGTTCAATCTTTCGATTTTCGCGATCAAGTCCTTTCTGTTTTCGATTTGTTTTTCTTTCTGTGGATCGAATAAGCGTTTGATCTTGTCCCGATCCTTTTTCTTGCTCAACTTGCTGATCTCTGCTTTCTTCGCGTTCAATGTATAGCGAAGATTGAAGGCAAGCTCGACAAGATTTTCTCGCTCTTCAATAGCTCGATAATAAAGCCCTTCGCGTATCGCGTCGAGCTCTCTTTTCGTGCATGAATAGATTATCCTTGTGTCAGTCAATCCTAAGCGAGCGCATTCAATTAGGACAACGCGTTCTTCATCCTTCCAATTTGTGCTTCCGTTTGCTCGATCTGGAATTGAGCTGTCGCTTGGTCTTCCGCTGTCTCGGACTTCGCTTTCAAGTATTTCAAGGCCAGTTCGAGCTTCTCGATATACTTCAAAACTTTTTCGTTGAAAAAACCAGAATCCACCATCTCTTCTTCGATAGCTTTGAAAATCGGCTCGGTATTTGTAGCGTCCATTTCTTCTAACTTGAGAGCGATCGCGCTCAATGCTTCCTCGTCTGATACGGCTTTCGCTTTCTTCGAAGCGCATAGCTTGATAAGATCCACTAGAGCAGAATCGTTACGCTCGACAACACGAAGGAATAGAGCGCCCACGCCGTCCTCGTTTGGTTTGCCGTTATCGTCGCGAGTTGAAAGCTCTTTGTTGACTTTAAACATAAGCATATAATCAAATTTGATCTCGATTGTACGGCTTCCGACTGTAAATTCCATTGTTAAACTCCTTTTAGTTAAAAAAATAAAAGCAAAAGGGCGTTCGAAGCCCCTTTGCTTGAAAAATTAGCGTGTGATATTGTTGTAATCGCCAGTTGTTTCGCCTGGATTTTGGTATTCATAAACGTCGTTCAGCATTGCGATTTCGTCCGCTGACAATGGGAACTTACCATCACGCAAACGTCCAACGATCCCCACGGTATAGTTAAGCTCAACGAATCCGTCGATCGCGTCGTCGAATTCGACGTCATCTGTGATCTTACCATATCCAAATTGTGCTGGATAAGTGTCCTTACCAGTTGAAGTGTCTTTTACTGACTCGTCAACGATGACACGCCAGATCTTCAATGACTCACCAGTTTTTTGTGCGTCAAGAACGACTTGAACTGATGGATCTTTTGGTGCGAAATATTGAGACAACTCGATTGAGTGTTCATCAGTTGCTTTCTCGAGCAAACGCCCTTGTTGTGTTTGCTCGTCGATGTATTCCCCACCCATGGTCGTCGAACCGTCTTTGCGGTAAGCCGGAAGCATTGCTCCCGTGCCTTTTTCAGCGTGGATTGACTGAATAAAGTAAAATACTTTCTTACCTACGACCGGCTTTGCGATCGTAATTTTAATTTTTGCTTTGTCTTCTGCTTCACCCATTTATAAGTGCTCCTTTAAAATATTATTTCTGTTACGTTAATAACGATATGATAGACCTCCCGGCCTATTGTGTCATCTTTCAAGACAGTTGACGCCATCCGATTATTCCGACCGATTCGTCTGATCGCTTCTGATCGCACTCTCTCGACTCCTCCGCGACTTTCGTCGTCGGGAAGGAAGATATCTATCTGGACGCTTAAATCCTCGATTATAAGCCCCGTCTGGACCGTTTTCGAGGTGTCCGAGCTCGTTTGCCCGATCACCAAGAACGGCTCGAGTACGTCGGAATCTGGAAGGTTAAAATAGATCGGAATATTCAAGGGCTTCAATTTCTCACGCAATTCCGCGAGTGTCTTGATCGAAGGTGCTTCAAATTCCATGGATCACCTCCTAAACATTTTACGAAGATTTTTAAAAAGAACTTCGCTTTCTTCTTTGACGGCCGGACCGAGGAAGGGTTGGGCTTTCATCTTACGCGTTCCAAGCTCGACATAGACCGAATAACCGGCCGGGGACGTTACCTTATACCGTAACATACCCACCCGAGCTACAAAGATCCCGTTTCGCATGAATCCGGTATCGACTGCCGCTTTTATTTTGGCTTTTCGCTCGACGCGCAAGGCCGATCTGTGCAATTCAGCACTTACGGCCCGTCTTGCTTGTTTTGGCTTGCTCTGGACGCGTCGGATGAACTTGTCGAGCCCCTTTACTTTATAAGAAAAACTCATAAGTAAATCACCGTGCTATTATGATGATATCGTTTGCCCTTGATCTTCATTTTCTTGCCCTTGTAAATGACTTCGGAAAAGTCACGATGGACACCTTGTAAGTGGAGTTTGAACGCGTCAAAGTCATACTTGCCAAAGAGACCCATCATTTCATAGTTAGACATAGCATTGCGCATACAAGGGACGGGGAAGCTCTTTTTCTTCTCCACCTTGTCCAATAGCTCGTCCGTTGGGCGTTTCTCAAAAATCAAGGTTACGCGGTCATTATAGATCATACACGCGCCCCCTTAAATGAATCTAGCGATCCCACGGGCGCGGTGCTTGACCGCGAGGCCTTCCAGAACGGCCTTGTTATCATCTGTTAGATAGCCATCCTCCCAAGTGAAGCTCCGGCCTTCTTCGCTGTCAGCAGTTGCGCCTTCCGAGTTTAGGCGGTTGAATCGACTGACAGCCACGTCTCGGAGGATGTATGCCACCGTCTCGGGCAATTCCTCGAGTGGCGATTCAGAAAAGCGGTTGACGTAAGCGATCATACGCTCGAAGCTATCCCGTACAATAAGAGTCAATAAATCGTCTTGCTCTTGGTCGCTCTTTGGAATTCCCTTTAATAAGCGAATCTCTTCCGTTGCTCTTTCTAGCTCAATAGCTGCCATCGTTCACCTCCTAAATTAAGCTGCGACTGCTGCTGGTTTTTCGATTGTTGTTTCGACAACGCCTTCTGGAATTTCAGCAAAGAGAACGTTTGCTCCGAAGAATACAGACTCGAAAGTCAAATTCTTCAATGCACGATCGCGAGCTACTGCGATAAGACCTGTCTCGTCTGTGAAGTCCGCAAACAATCCGCCAAGATCTCCGCTTGCCACGTTCAAGTTTGCAAAGACGAGATTTTCAATCGCTGTCGTGTAGATCTTCCCTTCTGGTACACCGTTCATCACGATAACGTTTTGCATACCCAAGAAATTTTTGAGAAGAGTCATACCGAAAACGTTAGAAGCGTCAGCACCTACGCCAGCGTCCCCAAGGTATGCAGCAGCGTCAACCGGATTCACGAAAGTAACGATTGGAGAGCCTTCGAATTCGTTGAAGGTTGCGATTTTTGCCCATGCTTGAGCGAGCGCACCTTGCAAGCCTTTGCCCTTGTTTTTAGTTGGATCCGCTTTTAGGAAAGTGAAGAATTGCTCTTTGATTCCGTTTTGGATCTCGCGCATAAGACGAGTATCTGCTTCTGTGATCGCTACTGACGCACCATGACGCGCGATTGCTTCTGCTGATACGGAACGGCGTTTTTTGAACCAAGCTACCTCGTATGCTTGCGCTTTTGCGCGAACCATTTGAGAAAGCGGAATATCTTCACCTTCTGCTGGGTTGGTTGCGTTCACGTCTGCGGTCCATTTATAAGTTTGGATCTTGAGATCACTTGTCAATTCTTGACGACGAGTGACTCCAAGAAGAGTCAAAAGATCATTGATGTTTTTTGAAAATTTGTTGACAAAATCAATGGACTTAATTTCGCCCAGATTCGCCATAGTTGTTAGTTTTTCTTCAGCCATATTCTAGCCCTTTCTGAATAATTGAATATTTTCAGCGATCGCACGTTGACGGTCTTCGTCATTTTCAATCGCCATGATATCCTCTTTCGTGAGCCCGTTGATAGCCCCACGGCGAGGCGTGCTTTGCACTAAGCGTTCATTGACGCGTTTTTCAACTTCCTTGTCAAAAACATTTCGCAAGTCCGAGATCTTAGCTTTGACTTCTTCGGCTGTTGGAGCGAGGACGTGCCCGAGGAATTCTTGCGGAAGGCCTTCTTCCACTAGCAACGCCATTGTTGCCATTTTCATTTCTCGTTCTGCGATTGCTCGCTCACGCTCTTCGATCGCTTGGATTCGTTTCGCTTCCTCTTCTTTGGCGCGTTCGTCCTTGGTTAGCTTCGCGAGGCGTTCACCTTCACTCTTTGCAAGCTCGAGGGCTTCTGCTTGTTCAGACTCCCAAGTTGCGCGAGCCTTTGCGATCTCCGCTGCGACTGCCTTCCCAAATTCTGCCCGTGTGAAGGTACGCTCTGACTTCTCTTGCTTGGTCTCGACTTGTTCTTCTTGAGCGACGTCTTTCTCAATATTTTCGGTCTCGACGGTTGCTTGTGTATTTTCTGACATAATTTTCCTCCGATGGTTACGCCATCACTCGATATTCTCGTTTTACGTCCGGCGACGAAACAATGCAGCTTTTAACGTCCTCCGCAAAGTCTGGACAACAAAAAAAGCGGTCTATTCCCGCTTGTCAAGATACCGGATCACCTCCTAGATACTATCTAAAACATTTAGATACTCAATTTCTTCGTATGTTTCTGTAAAAATGGCTGGTTTGCACGGATAAAATTCGCCTTGTACACCCTTGATAATGTAATCACCTTCAGTCGCAACCATCACTCCTTCAAGTGTTTCTATTTTTAAAATTGGATTATCTAAATCAGCATAATCAATCCGGACTGGATCTAATCCTAATTCTGACAATTTTAAAATTGATTCTTCAGTATCTACGAACTGAACCGCCTCAATTACAACAGGTTTCTTTCTGTATTTCATTTTCTTACTCCTTCTTAAGCATAAAAAAAGCACCTAGATTGAACTAAGCGCTAAGTTACGTTTTTCTTGTGTGTTTCTTTATCGCTGTGATGATTCCGTCGATCAGTCCGGCAATGATGGACCACCCCACCAAGACCAAGACAGCAAAACAGATCAACCCAGCGGTAAATGAAACAAGATCCCAAATACTAATCATCATTCTCCTTTCTTATTTTGAGCATAAAAAAAGCGCCTAGATTATTATCTAAGCGCAAGATAGGCGGGACCGCCGGATGTCGCCCGCATTTCTCGACCCACTAGCTAAGTGGCGCGTTGGAGGCGGATACTTTTCAACCTCTATCTTTACCTTAAGTATATCACATATCATCTTTAGAGTAAAGTATCTTTTGCTCACGTTTTAATTTATTTAATTTTTGTTTTTTAATTTTGTGATAGTGAATGATGTAGCTACCATCATCTTTTTGTATAAGTGCCGCTTCCATTAGATATTTCAAACGTCCAGGGACCTTTTTATAGAGCAATGCCGAATTATTATGATGATCTGAATTATCCGCGACATAATCTGGATTAGCAATCAATTCTTTTAACAATAACATTTGTTCCAACGGAAATTCTGTGCCATGCTTTTCTAAGATTTTTGCCAAATTCTCACCAGTCACTTGTACACGTTTTAGTAACTCTTCAGTCCCTTTCACACTTGGCAACTGTCCAATTGTATAGCTCTCTGAAAGACTTCGTTCAATACTCTTGTAAGGTAAGTTCCCTTTTGATATATCATCCCACAAATTTGTAAGATCATCTTTTAGCTTCTCAAAATCGTTATCATTAGCCTTGATATCGCCATTCAACTCTTCTTCGTCCGGCATAATCGTCGAGCGGCAATTGTAATGAAACGGGGGCATATTTACCCCAACTTGCGCGTCCTCTAGCTTATAGAGTTTATCTTCTTGTGCAATATTCCGACAAATTTGAGTCGTCCGATCATCTAGCACGACCAAGATCCGATAGTATTTCAAGCCTTCGCGCTTGTATCGCTTGATCGTTGCACGATTGACGACGGCTGTTGCGTCTGTCCGGATCAATGTTTCGGCTCGAGACCGTGAGACGTTGAACTCTTTCCGGATCTCCCGGGCCATTTCTTGCGGGCTATCTCCACGGATAAAGCCTTGATGGAATACCTTTTTAAGACTATCTGCGAGGCTGTCCGTATTGCCCCAAAGTTGCGCGGAATAGTTCCGACCGTTGAAGGGCGTTTTGATAACCTCTTCAAATGCTGGACGGTTGATCGCACCCGCACGGCCACCGACTGACTTTCGATAAGCGTATTCGGCCACATCATAGAGATATTTTTCAAAGCTCTTATGCAATACACCGGCTAGTACACCGGCACGATAGACGGCTTCTGAATTGAGCACTTGGAGACGTACTGCCCGAGCTGACGCATATTGCTCATTCAATCGCTTCAATAGCTCGGGATCTTTTTCCGCTTGCTCTCGATACCGTTGAGCGTTCTCCGCATAATCGCTCAAGTCTTCGCCCTGGAGACGCTTCATTGTGTCTTGATAGCTGATCTTGTGATCTTCTGCGAAGCGTGTATAAAAATCAAATACTGACCTTTGAAGGCTCGCGGATTGCTCACGATAGATCTTTTCCATTTCAGCAAAGAAATTGATATCCTTACGATCGACATATTCAAAGATCTCACGGGCTCGGGCTGTCCAGTATCGATCATGATCCTCGAGGGTTTTCAGATTCTTCAACTTGTTCGTCATCTGTCACCTCTCCGTCTTCTTGTTTCTCGAAACGTGGCAATGTTTCGAGTTGTTCTTTGGCCTCGTCCTTCAAACGCTCGAGCTCGACTTCCGCGTCGATCCCCGTCACTTGATTCAAGATCTCGAAGATCGTTTGCTCGCTCACGATACCGTAGAGTGTGCGGGCCATTTCGACGATCTCTTTTTCGTTTTGCGGAATGTTTGGACGGAATACGATCGACGTCTCATTGATAAGCTCGTAAGCCGTGCTTTCGTTGCCCTGAATCTTCCAAATATTGACCGCGAGACGTAAACGTCGCATAAGCCCAGCTTCAAAGAGATCTTGCTGTTGCTCGCGGTAATTGTCAGCAGCCATCAACTTATATTTCATGGACTCGCCCGATTGCGTGCCCGAGAAGTTGCTGTCTAGCGTATCTGGCGTAAAGGTAAAGCGTAGAATATCATTCACTAGACGTTCCTTATACGCTTCAGCGCCCGCGCTATCATACTGCTTAACGAGATAGCTTGCGTCTGGTGCTGATCCGCCCGGGTTCGGGTTGTCGTCCAAAATAAGCACTTGAGCACGCTTGTATGCCATGGACACCCCAAGGCGACCGTTTGGATTGATCCGACCATCGTCGAAGAAGTCCTTCTCGTCTGCTCCCGTGTACGGGTTGCCCTTAATCAGCAAAATCGCGTCATTGCTGTTTTGTTGGAAGTTAGCAAGCTCTGACTGTGACAAGTCGTAAGCGTCGATATTGTCCAATACTGACTCATACGATCCGAGGCGCTCTTCATTGTTGCTGTACTCGTTGACCGGTACGCCGTGGAAGAAATGCTCTTGCTCGTCTTTGAGCTTCATCCCGTCACTCTTCCGCGAGCTCCACTCGTAAGTATAGACGCGATCGGCTGTATATACTTTGATAATTGTCTTCCGTTTAGCGTCGCCGTAGTCAACGTCGTAATAGTTGACCGCCATCAAAGAATTCTGTTCGTAAGTGTCGTCGTAAATGACAAATGTTTGCTCGGGGCTCAACTTGTACAGCTTGACCCAAGCGACACGATCGCGCTCTGTTACGGTCAAAAGCTCATAGGCCCGACCATAGACGCAAAGATCCTTCTTAATTGACGAGTTGTGTTTCTTCTCGTTGTTCTTTGCGGAGAATACCTTGATATTCTCAAGGACCACGTCGTCTTCATTCTTATACTCGACCGGATTCCCGAGCATATAACCTTGTTCAAACATAGTGATATACTTTGCGAAATCGCTCGAGATACGGTTGTCTGCTGCTGTCGAGTCTTCCTTATCTGGTCGATACTTGATATTATTGTCGCCCTTATAATAGCGCTTGAGCTCTTGCAAGCGTGGCAATTGTTCTTTCTTGTGCCGGTTGACGTATCGCTTCAATTGCTCGATCCATACGCTAGACGCATAATCGATGACTGCGAAGTCTTCGGTCATCATCAAAAAATGGTCGTTCGCATGATCGGCGAAGCGTGTCCCTTTTAAAAAATTAGTAACCAATTTTACCTCCCAAAGTAATATGACGCGTTCTTCATTCGTTCTTGTACTGACTTACTTTGCAAGATACGATCTTGTAACGCGTACCGAATCGCGTCGATACAATGATTGTACGAATCGACGGGTTCGTTTATATATTCGTTTGTTTTCTTATCTTTTTTCCATGTATAATTTTCAAGCTCTTCGATCAACTTCACGCAGCGCTCGTCAACTACCCAGTCGTATTGGAGGAGGTATTGTATCCCTTGCATAACTGATCCCGGTCCTTTCTGTACATCGATAACTCGAGGGATTCCCAAATTTCGAAGTTCTTGATTTGATTTCTTTTCCGCTGAATCCGCCCGGATCTGCTCTTTCGCATAACCGAGGGACTTGATAGCCTCCGCGATCTTGTCGTTTGTCAGTCCTTTTCTGACATATTCCTCAACGACGTATAGCTTGCGATTCTGATCGTCTATTCGGACGTGTAAGAAAGCGCTCGGGTCGTTGATGAATCCATAGTCAAGCCCGAAATAGGCCGGCAAGTGTTCCCACTCGGAAGGATTGAGGAGACGCTTTTCGTACTTTGGAAAAACGAGCTTATCAAGCGTTGCAAACTCACCTAAAGCGTATATCTTGTAATAGGCTTCATTCCGGCTTGCTAGCTCCTCAATATTCTCTCTCGTGATATCGTCAAGAAAGCGATTGTCTTTGTATGTTGTTTGATAGACGACCGTATTCTTCGGCGTCTTGACAAAAAACGCATTATATACCCAATTGACTTTCGAAACGGGGTTAAACATTAGGAAGATTTGTCTCTTCTTGTGTTTCTTATCCCGAAGGCGTAGCGTCAATTGTGTATAATCGTCAAGCGTAAATTCCGAAGCCTCTTCCATCACCACGTCAGAAATGCCCTTGATGGACTTGATTTTCTCCGGATTATCTAACCCTTTAAAAATAAATTGAGCCCCATTTGGGAGCTCGATCCGGTATGCTGAATTATTGACCTTGCACTTATCGAGCAACTTCCACGTCTCGAGGCATTGCTTCACGTCTTCAAAGATCGAGTCGTACACCGTCGCCCCGACTTTTCGAAGAAAAAGGACTTTCCGTGGATACTTCCAGTCTTGACACGCCTTGAATACGACTTTCTGGATCACTCCATGGCTCTTACCACTAGAAGCTCCCCCATAATGTACCTCCGTAAAGGTATCATAATCTGTCAGCTTGTCATAAATATGCTTGTTGAATACCCGGCTCGGATAGTTGAATTCGATCTTGATCCGTGGTCTAGTCGTCGTCATCCCACTCACCAACTTTTATTTCAATTGTCCGTTGAGTGATCTCTTGCTTATCAACAAATAGCCCGAACCGCTTCCCAAGATCAACCGCCGCACTCCGTCGCGTTGATACATTTGGTACAGCACTAACGACCCGTTGTGTGCCTTCGCCGTCCAAAACCAAAAGGGGCTCGGTCACTTCACCACGCATGACAGCCGTTAGGAACTCGAGGACCTCTTGCTGATCCGCAACGCGTTCGGACTTCAATTTCTCAAGTCGCTCGTCTATATAAGCCTTTACGTTAGGGTTTGTTAGGAGTTGGCTTGCACTCGCTCGAGCTGCTGCGTCCTTCTTAACACTCGGATAGGCCTTTTTATATGCTTGTGTCGCATTGAGCGAAATGATATATTCGTCAGCAAATTTTTGTTGTTTTTCCGTCATCCCATCACAACGCACCCCCTTTCGTCGGTTATTTTTAGCGATAAAAAAACAGCCCTCGGAGTATTAAGGGCTGTTTTGTGAAGATTGGAAAGGTTCGACAAGGTAATACCTCGTCTAAGCGGACGGGCGGAATCGAACCGCCTTTTTTTAAAATAAAAATTAGGAGACCCACGAAAAAAGTTGCTGGTGTTTTCTGAATGGTAGATTTTTTAAAATGAAAAGCCTTTCGCCCGCAATGAAGATTGTCGTTTCCTTCAATCTTCCGATAATACAATTTTAACACCTTTTTTTTTACATTTTTCCCAACTTTTAGCGTGTTTTTAGAGAAATACTTGTATATTTCTTTTCCAGTCCTTCAAAGAACGGTTTGATGATATGCCGATAGACTGAATTCTTTGACATGAAGAGCTCAAGTGCCACTCCTTCAACGTTTTTCGATCTAGTGACATAGAGTGCCTTGATTGCCTCCCAGCTCGAGGGAGCGCACTCGCTCGTGTATTCTGTGATCGCCTCTTCAAGCGTATAGAGCCGAATCAATTCCGGATCATTTTCTTTGAGAATAACGTTCTTTAAGGCTTCCGGCGTGTTACTTGCTGACTTGCTCTTAATGAACCAATTCTCGTCGAAATTTTGATACGGGAAGGTGATCTCTTCAATTCGCTCTTTGATTTCTTTGTCAAACGGATATCTTCGAAGCGCGTCGATCAGATATCCGTATCTTGTTTCAATTCTCAAGCTCCCCTCCTTTCTAGCCCTTGGGCTTACTTTTCTTTTTCGTAAACGTCAAAGACGCCTCTTTTGTGACTGTTGCGGAATTTCATCGCTTCGTCCTTCGTCTCGAATTCGTACTCTTTGAACCCGGTCGAATGATTGCAATCCCAACGCGTCAGCTTGTCATACTTTCTCACGATATAGACTTTCACATTATCCCCCCACGCCGTTACGGTCAGCAGCCTCTTGCAACTCTTGGGCCACCTTCGAATTATATTCAGCGTTTAGCTTATTTATTATAGTATCTTGCATTTTGTCCCGTTCGTTTGCTTTTTCGATCGAGCGCTCATGCTCTTCGACTTTCAGTTGTAGCTCTTTCGTCCGCTCTTCTAGCGTGCCGATCCTTGCGTTCATATTTACGCAACAAACGACGAGCACGATGACGAGGACCGCAAGATTCAAAATTCCCAGTAAATACTGTTTCATTTTTCTTTCCTTCCTACGAATGCAGCGACCAAAGCCCACGCAAGACCACCGAGCCACCCACCAACGAAGCCAAGGAAGGCGATATTTTGTAAATTCATTACTCCACCCCTTCATTTAATCGAACATTCTCACCACTAATAACGATCTCGCTATCCCTGAATGTGATGATAGAATTGTTTGATTTTATATTAGAAGCGTTGATACATCCCACACATAAAATTGTCTTTTCGAGAATTCTTATTTTTCCACTATACGGATATCTATTTGGTCGTTTCATTCTGTTGCCTCCTTTATTTTTCTAACGTTTTGATTACATTTTCAATATGTTCTTTCTTCTTCTACAATTCTTCCAAAGTTCCGGATTTTCGTAGATGTTGCCGATAACATTGTAATATTTTAGAAAGTCCGTTGTGATATCAATTTGATAAGTGCGACTTAGACCGTCACCATACCAGCGACCTTTGTCTTTGTCATATTTGACAACAAAGGTATATTCTGCCTGTATCTGATGATGTAAGATGTCACCTTCAAAAACTTCTGTACCTTCCTTGTCGACTAGTCTTGTTGATTGCATGATGATTGCATCTTCATCTTCAAGATAAAAGTCATAAGCATAGCCACATACACACCTTGTTTTGTCATGCTCAAAAACAAGAGCTTTTACTCTCAACATTCTTTCAACATCTGGGTTTGGAAGCCAAACTCTAAATTTTGGTATCATCTCGCACCTCCCATAAAACTATTGATAATATTTTGTTGTTCAGTATCGATTATTTTATTTTTATAATTCAATATCGGAGCCATAACATCATTCATCAATTCAGGCTTCAAAATGATTTCATTTGTTTCCAAAAATCTTTTGCCGTCGATTTTGATTTTGATGTCATAACCGTTAGCGATATGCTCAAGGTCGTTTTTAGATAAATATATTTCAAATCTACTCATCTTCCACCTCATCATCATTTTTGAAATCTTCTCCAAGTATCTCCAAGGCATTTTTTTGTCCATCTTTTATGAATTTTATCCACTCTTCATCTGATATTATCATTCCGTTACCTCCTTAATTTAACTATATGGTCGGTCATAAAATCTTCCATCCATGAAGATCTCTAATGGTCTAATCCAGCATTTCTGCTCTTTATCCAAAGACACATAGACCACGCACTCTTCTAGCGTTTCTTCCCATAGACCTACAGCTATTACTTTATATTCTTTAAGAGTTTTCTTATGAACCCAATATGATCCAACCATAGGTTTTTTCATCCTTCCACCTCCTCAATCTCAATCCCTTCGCAATCAAACACCCAGCCAAAACCGGCGTCTTCAAGTTCTTTGCGGGTGTGGTGTGTTCGCACATTACAACTATTTATATCACTAGCAAGATACCATTCATCATCAATTGAATCATAATTGAGATAGTCACTATCTACACCTATCCCTTTCACCTTCACCAGATACCGCTTCTCTTTCTCGACCTCGTAGCCGTCAAGCCAAGCACGGGCAAATACATCAGAATTTCTGCTAGCCCAAGAAATACATACTTTTACATCATCCTTGAAGCTATTGGCTAGACTATTACCAAACTTATCTATAGGGTCTAATGAACCCAATAATGTTAGTCCTTCACCCTTACAGTACTCAATCCAATCCGCCACAAATTGCGGCACTATTGGTTTATTCAACTCTTGACGAATTTTGTCAGCGTCTTTCAACTGCTGACCGACCCATTCGCCCTCTAGCTTGCCTTGTTCATACCCCGCATTGTATTTCCACAAGCCAAACTCATCGCCAAACTCATGCAAAATTTCATTGATCCACTCGTTACGACTAAGCGGGAATAATTGCTTCATTCGTGAAATGATATCCTTTTTCGTGATAATCTGATCTTTTTTCATAATGTCCTCGAGCGGTATTTCAACCCTTTCTCCTGTTTTCAAAGTCACGAGCCCATTTGTCGTCCCGTCGGTCTTGTGAGCAAAACCGTCGAAAAAACCGTATAATACAACTTTATCGCCTATCTCTATCAATCCATTCATCCTTCTACCTCCTAAATTTATGCTTCGTTCAAATACTGGTTATATACATCTTCGTCAAGGATTCCGTCCTCGATTAGATTTTCAACTGCAATTTCAATCTTAATCAACCGGCTTAACTCCTTGTACGTAGCCATAGTAATCTTTTCTTCCATCATTCTACCTCCTCAACTTCAAACAAAGGGTTATTAAACACTTCACCAAAGCCCCCTATTTCAAGTTGTTTGCGAGTGTGTTTTGTGCGAAAATCTAACGGTTCACTTTCACCGCTAAAAAACCATTTATCTGCGCTTATGCGATAATTTAGGTGATCGTAACCTTCTTCTACTCCTTTTACTTTTACAATATACCGCTTCGCTCTCTCGATATGATATCCGTTGACCCAAGCGTCAGCAAAAATATTTTGCCGATTTTTTTCATCTTCACAAAACCACAAATTCACTTCTTCGGGTGCATTTTCTAACGCAAAATGCAAAGTCATGTTTCGTCCTCTCACGCAAGAGATCCAGTTCGCCACCGGCCGGGGAAGCGCGACTTTTTCTTTTGGTTCATCGAATTGCTCAATTAGTTGTATCAATCCGGCCCGATTGATCTTGAGCGTGTCCACGCCTAAACCTTCGTTCCAAGGTATAGCGTTAATTTTTTCTATCAACTCTTGTTTATTCATCTTCTTGCTCCTCGTCGTATTCTGTTACCAATCGATCCAGCCAAGACCAATCATTAACTTCATCAATCGGTTTTACATCTCTCTCTTGTAACCAAGCAGAGAAATCAACTACGTTGTCAATGTAAATCGTGAAATAATCACCCCAACTCCACCAAGTGAGCTCGATATTGGTAGTCTTACCATTTTCATCTTCAACCGTGATAGAGCCATTCTCTACCAAGGCTGTGTCAAAACATAAATCACAAGTGCCTGTCCGTTCTTTTCGCACGTCTGAATTATATTCAATGACTTTATATTTCATCCCTTAACCTCCTATAATTGATTCGATTTTATTTGATTTCAATTATTTAAATACCACTGCCAGACTTTGTAAATCCCGTAGAAGTTCCTTTTTCTCCTTCAGCATTTTCTCTGTTTCCTGTTTCTTCAGTAGAATCTTCAGAATTTCCTTGTTCAAGTTGTTGCGTTGCCTCATTTTGGATTTTTCCGATTTCTCCAGAAGTTTCAACTGTGATTCCGCTTGTTTGATTTCCTGTTGTAGCTGTTCCCTGCACTTCATGCTTTCGCTCCTTCCGCTTGGGCCTCTAACCATTCAAACAAGAGCCCAAATTGCTTCACGACTAGCTCATTGTCATTGTACTTTTTGCAGATCTCCGCGATTGATCCCGTCACCCATAGCCAATACCGATCAGTATTAAAGCCGACCGTCTGTGCCACTTGGTTGCTTTGGGCCATCCATTCCGGGATCTCCACGCTAAAGAAATGTATATAATTCATCGTTCCACTCCTCGACTCTGACATAGATTCCCACGACCTCACTCCAAAATTTTTCAGCGATCTCGCTTGCGACTTCTGCGTCGTCTGTCCAAAATTCGAGCTTCGTCATGCAATCCTTGAATAATTTTTGGAGGTTGTCTGTGTCTGGTTTGGTTGTCTTGTACTGCCCAGTTCGTACTCCCTTTATCATAGGGAAGCACCATTTGACTGTGAGCCGGATTGGCCCTTTTAATTTGTCTGGCGGGACGTGACGCGCGAGCAAACTTTCAAATTTCGCTCGAGCGTTTTTCAGCTCCTTGGGCTCGTAAAAAATCGGCTTGCCGTTTCTGACGTTTACTTTTTTCTGTTGGTGTGTCGTCGTTGGAATTTTTTCCATCGGTAAAAAGAATTCGATCATTTACTCGTCCTCATAAAACAGAAAGATCAATACATTCTCCCCGATGGTCTGTACCTCGGTAATGATCCATACCTTCCCCGCTTTTTCCAAATACTCGAGAAAGAGATTGACCTCTTTTTCTATGGCGAAGAAATATTCCACGTTCGACTTAAAGAATTTTACTTTCATTTTTCATCCTCATTCTTTCTTCATAATCGACCCCGGTCCATTTTCCGGTTGTCGCGTCATAGGTAATATACCCCGCTGATTTTAATTGCTCTCTTAGCCAATCTAAAAGAAGCGGTTGATCTGCGATCCATTTCAAAACTTCCGATTCTGAATACCAAAAATCTTGACCGGGTATTGTGTGATAAAGTGGCGGCATACGTTTTCCGAATTCCAATCTTTTTGATCTGACCTTTTTTCTCATTTTTTATACCTTTTCTTTTTATCATTTTTATTTTAGATTTTCCATTCGCGCTTTTGTCAAAGATGAGATAAAGGATAAAGGGGCGGAGCTTGAGCCCCTTTTCCTTTTCTCTTTGACTCCACTTTGGAAAAGCTCCCTTTTACCCTGACTAAGGGTATTGCTGTTTTTTTCCGGAAAAATACTAGACTTTTTCCTATTTTTCCAATTTTGGAAAGAAAAGAAAAATACTGGACTTTTTCCAAAACTGGAAAAGAAAAATACTGTATTTTTCTTTAGAATTCTTCTAGTATTTTTCCTATTTTTCCTTTTCTTTTATAGGAAAAACAATGCCTTTTTTGATATCGAATCCGTCATGTTCTCGGATATAATTCTCGACTGACTTCGTGGATTTTAGTCCTAAATAGTCCATCAATTCTTTCGTGGTGACTGGTGATGATCCATCGAAAAGTGCATAATAAGCAGTCTCGAGTTTTTCGTTTCGCTCTTTCTGATTCTGCTCTTTTGACTTTCTGCCCTCTTGGCCTTTTTGCCACATCGGCTTTTCGTCCCCGAGTTGAATATCAGCAAGGACGCCCGAATCATCCAAGAAATGCACGGGATAACTGAACCACATATTGATAGGCTTGAATTTGGCAAACTCTCGGAGCGTTCCTTCCACGCGCCACGCTGTCGAAATTTCGATCGCATGACGGGCTTGTTCGATCTTGTCCGTCCATGGCTTCCGATCTAGGATATTCGGAATGGCTCTTTCAAAGTGTGTCCGCATGATTGCAGCACTTTGGAGATCGTCGAGCGTGACTTCCTCTTGGTAATATCCAAGGTTGCACTTTTGCAAGGCCTCTTTGTAGATATGGCATGCCGTATGATTGATACGTTGCGCGATCAATTCCTCCGTGACTTCCAATTCCACCAAGTCGATCAACGCGTCCGGATCTCGAGCGAATACGCCTGATCCACTAGCCCGATCCATTGACTTCTTGTTACCTTGTGAGCCCTTCGAGTGGTGATGGCAATAGATAACCGAGCACCCGAGCTCTGTCGCCACTTTGTCAAACTGATTCGTAAAGTGCGCCATCTGATCTGCGCTGTTTTCGTCACCCGTAAGAACTTTATAGATCGGGTCAATAATGACGGCTATATAGTTCTTTTTGAGCGATCGACGGATCAATTTCGGAGCGAGCTTGTCCATCGGTACAGTCTTTCCGCGCAAGTTCCAAATATCGATATTTTGTAAGTTGTTAGGCTGCAATCCCATAGCTTCGTACACATCGCGGAATCTATGGAGACATGACGCACGGTCTAACTCAAGATTGACATATAGGACCTTGCCTTGTGTACAGTTCCATCCAAGCCATTTTTTGCCTTCTGCGATTGCGATGGACATTTCAATCAAACTGAACGACTTCCCGGCCTTGGACGGCCCAGCGATCAGCATTTTGTGTCCTTGTCGTAGCACGCCTTCGATCAGCTCGGGCGCAAGCTCTGGAAGATTGTCCCAGCTATCGCCTAACCCTTCCGGATCTGGTAAGTCGTCATTCAAGTCCTCGATATACTGATACCATTCTTCCCAATTTCTTTTTCCGATATTCGTATCGACAAGAAATTGCTTCTGACCGTTTCGCTCGAATCCCGGCATACGGGACAAGCGCGACGGGTTGCGGTTTTGTGTATCGACCGAGATCCCGTTCTTTTGGCATATCTTATATAAATAGTCAACGCGCTTTCTGTATTCGTCGTAATTGCCCGCGTCAACTTTCACGATAGCGTGTAAGGACTTGTTTCCACTATATACAAGGGCCATGATCGGCAATTCAAGCTCTTTATAGATTGCGTTCTGCTTTTCTACGCTCATGCTATCCGATTCAACCAACGCGTACCGATAATCAGTTACGTTTTCGTTCTTCGCGCCCTTACCATCGAGCGGATTGAAGCGAATCCACGCGCCCGCTTCCTTGTGATAGTCTCCGAGGACGGCCCCGATATCGCCGTTACACTTGCTAAGTTGCTCAATCAGTTGCCCCGCGGTCCGGTCATATGCTCCCTTTGTCGGAAGCCATTTCTCGATCTCGCCCGTATCGTCGTTTACTTTTGGATAGCTTTCCGTGACATATCCGACATTCTCGGACGATTCAAACAAGGCCTCGAGGTATCGGATGATCTCTTGCGTCGGATTCCAAATAGCCGGCTCATGGATCTCTTTACCCTCAATCCAGTTCTTATCAATGACGCGATAGTCCCGGTCGATCGTATCATTCCAATCGAGCTCGTGAGCGCCTTCGTTATCGCTTGAGTACGGATTCACCCATCCGTGATCTTTCGCAAGTTGGACGATCGTCCCACCCGTCACAATCGAGCCCGCTTGTTCGTTGAAGGTGTCCCACTTCTTGAAACATTCGAATTTTCGGTATCTTGTGTCATTCTGCGACCAGTTGTCCCAATCTGAAGCGGTATACCCTTCATGTTTTAAGGCCATCCCGACATTGATCCATTCTTGGTAGGACAAAATGGCGGGGTTGATATGATCGAGTAATGGCAATAGATCAAAGTCTTTTTCAGTCATTTTGTCCCCTCCTTTTACAATCTTTCAGCAATTGCAGCAATCACATTCACGGTAACGCTATTCCCAGCTTGTTTATATAGTTGACTGTTAGAGTTGACCTCTTGCGCCTTATCAAATGCCCAGTCCGGGAAGCCTTGCAATCTCCAACACTCTCGAGGTGTTAGCTTTCGAACACGAAAGTCTGGCTCTACCACCCCTTGACTCTCACCCGTCAATAAAGTATTTGCAATTTGCTTACCAACTCTTCCCCTCCGAGTTCTAGAGTTTGGGTGTGATAGATTGATACTATCTCCGACTTCTGCTTCAGCATATCCTTGTTTAGTTGCTTCTTTCACTCGGATTTTAGGTTCAAGGTTTCCGCCTTGATAAGCTCGAATTGTTGGTGCTATGCCATCTGTGTCATAGACAACCCCGCTCTGGTTGAAGTTCGGTTGGATTGTCCCGTATTTTTTGATTTCATTTTTTAGTCCAGGATCAGCGTTTTCAACTTTTCCTCCGAAAGGAAAAACGTTTCTGGCACGCTGTCCTCTAAAATATCCGATAATGAACACTCGCTCCCGGTTTTGAGGGACTCCGAAATTTTTGCTGTTAAGCACTTGCCATTCGACATCATACCCCAATCCATCAAGCGCTCCGATGATTGTTTTAAAGGTATTTCCTTTGTCGTGGTTGAGGAGTCCTTTGACGTTTTCAAGAAAAAGATACTTGGGTTTAAGAATACTTGCAAACCGTGCGATTTCAAAGAAGAGAGTTCCTCTAGTATCTTCAAATCCTCTTCTTGCTCCGGCAATAGAGAAGGCTTGGCATGGAAAGCCTCCGCAAATGACGTCAACTTCTCCAATAGCTCGGACTTCATCGTCTGTGACTCTTGTAATATCATGTAATTCAATTTCTCCTTCTGTGTTATGAATCGCTTTATAACTGGCCCTTGCGAATTTATCTATTTCACAAAAACCGATACATTCATGGCCGGCGGATTCCATTCCTAAACGGAAGCCACCAATCCCCGCGAATAAATCTAAAAATTTCATTTTGCCCTTCCTTAATTTGGTAAGTATTCGCTCGCTCTGATCCCGGACGGAATTCTCCATCCGTTTGCTGCGATTCGATCAATCATATTTCTTGCGTTCTCAAAACTCCACGTTCCGACATTTCGGAAGCCTCGACTCTCAAGGAATCGGATCTGCTTCGGTGTCGAAAGTCCTTCGTTTCGGCGCTTGTTCAAGCGATCAAGTAAGAGATTCGCTTTCCCGGCATTGCCCACTTCGTCGGTGAAAATACCGTACTTCTCGAGCGCCTTGAGTTGGTTTTCAGAAGGCGGAGCCATTTCCCATCCAAAGTTCGGGATATAGTTCGAAAGATCTTCCGCATGGATAGACATTTCGAATTGAAGCGGATCGACGAGCTTTCTCTTACGTTTCCGCATTTCTGCGAGCTGTTTCGCTAGAGCTTCTTCGCGTTCTGCCACGACGTCCTCTGCGCTTTTTGCTTCCATATCCTCGAGATCGAGCACGACGCCCGTTTCTTCTTCCATATTTTCGACCATTTTTTTCGCAACTTCCGGACTCTCACATATCAAGTGAGCGGGGCGGCATAGCTCGTGCCGTTCCGTGTGCCACAAGAAATCTAGTAGAAGAAGCTCGTCTTTCCCGGGATAGAGACGCGTTCCACGTCCCACCATCTGCGAATAGAGCGCCCGGACTTTCGTCGGCCGGAGCACCACTACGCAATCAACCGACGGGCAATCCCAACCCTCTGTCAGTAACATTGAATTACATAGAACGTTGTAACGTCCCTTTTCAAAATCCTCGAGCACTTCGGCTCGATCCTTGGATTCGCCGTTGACCTCTGCTGCTTTAAATCCTCGCTCGTTTAAAATATCGCGGAATTTTTGGCTAGTCTTCACAAGCGGAAGAAAGACGACTGTTTTCCGATCCTTGCAATATTCGGCCATTTCGTCCGCAATTTGTACCAGATATGGATCAAGTGCCGTTCCGACGTCGCTAGCTTTAAAATCCCCAGCAGACATTGAAACATTCGACAAGTCAAGGTCAATCGGAATTGTTAAGGCTTTAATCTTGGATAGATACCCGTCTTTAATTGCTTGTACTAGTGAGTATTCATAAGCTAGACTGTCGAAGTATGAGCCGAGGTTCTTCATATCCCCCCGGTCCGGTGTAGCCGTCACTCCCAAAACTTCCGAGTCTTTAAAATGGTTTAAAACTTTCTGATATCCGTCTGATATAGCGTGGTGTGCTTCATCGACAACAATCGTATCGAACCAGTCAGGCGGGAATTGGCTCAAGCGTTTTTCTCGCTGCATTGTCTGAACCGAACCGACAACGACTCGATACCATGAACCAATCGAGGTATTCTCTGCTTTTTCTAGCGCCGTACCGAGTCCCGTCGCGGTCTTTAACTTATCGCTTGCTTGGTCTAGTAATTCGGAGCGGTGAGCAAGTACGAGGACGCGTTTTCCTTCCCGGACTTGATCTTCAATGATTTTCGAAAAGACGACCGTCTTCCCCGTTCCAGTTGGAAGGACGAGAAGAGTTCGTTTTCGTCCCTCTCGCCATTCCTTCTGGACGGCTTCCCGCGCCTCTTGTTGATAAGGCCGTAATTTCATCTATACCCCCTTAAAATTGACCCGGGTTGAATCCTTGTTGCGGTTGTGCTTGATAGCCTTGAGCTTGTCCCGGTTGTGCGTTCAATACTTTTGTATAATCAACGTCTTCGGCATAGATCATGCTCTTTGCTTCGTTGTACTTGTTGCCGTTGTACTCACGAATTCCAACCTTACATACTCCGGATTTTCCGACGATTGAGTTCCAATCCATGCGAAGCGGTTCGCCTTTACGTTTTTGTCCAATTGCTCCAAAGAACGCGGATAGCATACCTTCGGTTGAGCTGTGCAAGAATAAGTTATGACGGAGTTCTGTTTCGCCTTCGTTTGCCACGACTTGAAGATAGACCGTAGCTTTCGGGCAAGCTGGCAACTTGCCGGGGTTTTGAGGGTTCGGCGTGTGACGTCCGCGATCATAGCTTTTGACGGTGAACCAGTAGAGACCTTCTGGTAATAGGACAAATTCAGAATCTTTTTGGATTGTGTCGTCCCAACCGAACTCACGTTCGAAGTTGTTATTAAATTGTTGTTGTGTCATGATAATTTCTCCTTTATTCTTATAAGTTATTAGTTTCAAATGGTAATTCCGGATCTTTCCGGACTTGGTTTTGAATAACATCAAGTGTGGCGTCCCAATTCGCGACGATCATATCCCAATAATTCGGCGGGAAGTTCTCGATCGGAGTCCCCATCGGGAAGTGTCCGCGGATATAGGCCACGTCTTGCAATTCGCTTTCTGTGACGTTGTTTGGTGTCATTAAATCGATCAAGGCTTTCGGAAGCGTTCCGCTTATTTGCGGTTGTGCTTCTGGTTGCGGTGCGCGTCCCATTTCTTGAGCCACCTCACGACCGATCTCGGTCAATTGTTCCTTGATATCGTTCTTCGGTTGCTCTTCTTGTTGCACTTGGGGAGTTGGTTGTGTCGTCGCTTCTGCTTGTGGTTCTGGTTGCGGTGTGCTTACTGGTGCGTTGAAGATATGCGCGATACTGTCATAAGTGAATGGCAATTGATCGGGCAATCCGTGACGGTTCTTCGCGTCCCACGCTGGGCGATGGTTCGTGTACATGACACGCTCGCCCCCTTGGGCTTTTTTCTTGCCGTTGTCCGTGGTCATGACGATTGTCTTATAATTAGCGAAAAGAACCATATCGGCCCATTCCTTGACTAGTGGGGCCGTCTTTGAGCTGGTCTTTTGCCCGAGTTTTAACTCGTATCGGTCATAAGATCCCATCTCGTCCGGCTGTTCAAATTTCTTGATTTGTGCGTGGGCTGTCAAAATGACGTTGATCCCGTTGTCCACTAGCTCACCCAAGCTATTCAGCAAGCGCCCGATCTCTTCTTGGACGTATGTATAGCCCTTGCCCCACCCGAAATCTTCAATCCCGTTCTTTTGGTGCTGTGCGCAAACATAATCGACCGCGAGTTGTTCCGCCCAGTCGATCGTGTCGATGACTAGCGTCTTGCAAGCGTCCGAGTTCGCCTTGATAAACGCGATCTCGTTCTTGAGCATTGCCCAACTTGTAGGCTTGTCTAACCGGGCCACGTCCATATTGTCCGTTGATCCCTCGGTGTCGATGAATACCGGATCCGGGAATTGACTCGCGAAGCTCGACTTTCCGATTCCTTCCGGGCCATAGATGACGACTTTTTGAGCCCGTGCTTTCTTTCCTCTTGTGATTTGCATTTTCTATTCCTCCTCGTCGAAGCGACTTTCTAAGAGCCCGCGAAGCATATTTTCTAAATTTTTACGTTTTGCTTCTTCGATCTCTTCTATAAGATCTTTCGGTTCTTTCCCGTCAATCGTTTCGAGTTCATACGTTGCATTTACGACGATCAGTTCACCGTCGAACGCTTCAGCAAGTTTTTGCATTTTTTCGCTTTGTTTTTCGAATGATCTCATGGTATTAGTTGCAGCGTTATTCAGCCCTTCCGACCAAGTGGCGGTATATGCAAAAGCTCCATCGTTGCTTTTATATTCTGACAAATAGTGCCCGTTTTCTTTGCTTCGGATAACGATAAATTTTTCTGTTTTTTTCATGATATTTCCTTCTTTCTTTTATTAGAATCCGCCTTGCCATCCTTGAGGCTGTGCGATTGTTTCGGGTTTAATACTGTACCCGTCCTCGATGAGAACCGAACATTCTCCACCCGTTGAAACGCGTGTCGCGATAGCTTGCAAGCCCTCTTGTTCTAGCCACGCGCCAAATTCTGCGAGTGTGATCTGGTCCATCTGCTCGAGCTTGTCAATTAGGACGAAGCCACAATCCGGCTTGAGCTTGCGAACGATAGCCGTCGCCACTTGTAATTGTTGAGATCCGGACATATTGTCCCAACGTTGACCGAGGTATAAGAGCTCTCCATCATCCACGGACAAGCCCGGCAATGGTAAGTCCGCGCTTGTCAGCAAGTCTGTTTTTTGCTTGCGAATACCTTCAATCACAAGATCTAACTCGCGGTATTGCTCGCGGTAAACCTTCGCGTCTTCTTCGGCCTTGTCTTTATCAAGATTCGCCCGGACTTTGAGGTTGATCTGCTCAATATTTGCGATACTGTCTTCGATCTCTTGCGTCGATTCGTCGATCAAGTCTTGCGCGTCTTTGCGAGCAATATCCAAGTCTTGCGCGAGTCCTTGCTCTTTTTCTCGGGCTTCCTTGAGCATATCTTCTAAACGCTCAACGTTTGCAAGTGCCCCTTGATAGTCGTTTTCGATTCTCGCTAGATTCTGACGCTTGCGAGCATTCTCACCATTTCGTCCGAGGATCTCTTGTTGTTGCTGGATCAAGTCCGCGATTGAGACGAGTTCTTTCGGTGCGTCTGGATAATACGGTTGCTCTTTGGCAAACTTTTCTTTCTGATCCGCGATGACGCCGATTGCGTGGCGCTCTTGGTACTTGGTTTTCTCTTCCATTTCGAGCTTGACGAGCTGATCGCCCACGCCGATAATTTGAAGAAGTGTTGACGCTTTTTCCTTATCGTTCATTTCCATAAACTTCGGAAGATCCAGGGCGAGTTCTTCTACGAAGCTATCAAGCAATTTCTGACCGGCCTTATTCCCGCTTGGATCGATAACTTTCAAGTCGCTATTCTTTCCTTTACGTTCGACGATAAGGCCATTCGATAGCGTGATTTTTAGGCTTGGGGGAATCGTCGATCCCTCGCGCTGTGCCTGTGAGGGTTTGTATTTGTTACCACCCAAGGCCCACGCTATCGCGTCTAATACGCTTGTTTTCCCTTGGTTGTTATTTCCCCCGACGATGGTCAGCCCTTTCGCTGACGGCTCGATTTTAACCGCTTTAACGCGTTTCACGTTCTCGATCTCGAGCTTATTGATTGTTACCATGTTTATTGTTCCTTTCCAAAAGTTGATATTCACGATCCAGGGAAGCGTTCAAAAGTTGGATATACTTTCGTTCGATAGCTCGTAAGCGTTCGACTTCATTTTCTAGCTCTCTGATCCGTTTTGTTTTCTTACCAAACATGACTCGCGCTCCAATCATTGTCTGAAATAGATTGTTTGCGGGCACTTGCCAGGTCTTCCCAGACGCTCGCTTTTACTTCGCGGGTGTATTCCTCTTGTAAGTCGAGGATCTCTTGAATCTTCGCTTGCTGCCGTTTCTTCTTTTCTTGTCGTTTGACATCAATCAAGCAAGTGATGAAGCCGGCCACGAAGAAGCTGATCGCGATCGTTCCCGCTCCTAATAATTGACTTGTGAGACTTGGCTCTAACATTTGATATACTCCTTTTCCATTTCTAAAATCTCGTACACGTCCCGGACGTCGTACATTTTCTTCTTTCCTTGTTTTCGGAATGCAAGTCCTCGACGTTCTAGCTTTTTGATATAGCCATGATCGAAGCCGAATTTCTTCATTAAGGCTTTTTGATCTAGTGGTAATCTTTCCGATTCTATTTCTTCCTTGAGCTCTTCCTTCACGATCTCGACCATCTGTTTTAGATAGACTTTCGCGATCTCGTCCGAGATCAAGGGAGGCAATTTTGCTTCCTCCATTTCTTTCATTCCTCCAATTGTGCGGGCAAGCACTTTCTGATATAATTAAGATAGATATTTTAAGCAAGCGTCGGATTTTTCATCCGGCGTTCTTTTGTTCATGATTGATGAACTTTGTACTTAAAAAAATAAGCCGGGATATTCTTTGGATCAATCTCGAGCACCTCGACCGCTTTCGCAATCTCGCTATCCTTCCAAGAGACCTTATTATTCAGCTTTAGCGATACGCTTCTTTCTGATATTCCCAAGGCGTTGGCGAATTCTGCTTGCGTTCCGAATTTCTCGGTGATCTTACCCAAGAGTTTTGAATAATCATTGCTCATATTATCCCTCCTTTCTTTTTTGTTCACGTTACATGAACTTGATATGGTTTAAGTTTATCATGCTTCATGAACTTTGTCAACAACTTTTTTCATTTTTTTTGAACTTTTTTATTTTTTATTTTCTTTTCCTGTGTTATAATATAGTAGAAAAAAGGAGATGAACATCATGAGAAAATTTGAAACGGCTGATCGGTTGCAACAGTTAATGGCCGAAAAAGGTTGGAAACAAGTCGATATTATCAACCATTCGAAACAACATCAAGAAAAATTAGGCGTAAAACTCGGAAAAAGTGCATTATCACAATACGTCAACGGCGTACAAGCACCCGATCAAAAAAGGCTTGCTCTTTTAGCCTTGACTTTTAACGTGTCCGAGGCTTGGTTGATGGGCTATGACGTGCCTCGAGGCCGTGAATCGAACGCCGAAAACGAATACTCGGAAACGGATCTTCGAAAAATGGCCGAAAACGCGAAGACGTTTGACGGAAAGCCACTCAATGAAGATGATATCCAAGCAATACAAAATATTATAGAAATATATTTAAAAGGGAGATTATGAAATTAGAAGACATTTGCCACGAAGCCGGCGTCACGCTCGCTTATTTTGATAATGAGCTGTGGCAACGTCCGGGAATGATAATAGATGAATTGAAGATCGTCTTCGTGAATAAGGCCTTGTCCGAGGAAGCCAAGAAACGCGTTATTTTGCACGAGATCGCCCACTTGAACCATTCCAAGGCACAATACACCATAAACCCAATCAAGTGCGAGAACGAAGCGAATAGGGCCATGATTCGGGCTCTTATTCGCGAGGAGCTGGACGAAGGCCACGAATTTAACTATATTCGTTTCATGGATCGACACAACTTAAAAACGACCACGGACGAGATCATGGTCGTTGATGAATATTTTTCATTAATTGGATAAAAAAAGGAGAAAAATTATGGACTTTAACAAAATCAAGGATTTCGCAAAAAAAGCAACTGAAAAAACAGCAGATGGACTTTCATCAATGAATGAAATGAGAAAAAAGGCTGCTCAAGAGACAAAGATTTCATTCGGGACAACTACGATCCGAAAAACCATTAATGGTTTATATTATACTGGTTTCTATTCAGAAACCCCAGAACTATTTGAATTCGAGAATTTCCAGTTTGAAGGCTCTGCCATAATAGAGCGTACAAAAACGACCGGGACGACCAAACAGAAAGGGAAAAAAGGGAGTGCGCTTTTAGGGGCTGCAATTGGTTCAGCAATTAACCCAGTTGGTACAATTGTAGGTAGTGTGATCGGGGCGTCTGGAAAACGCAAAGGCAAAATTGATTCAACTTCTGTCACTACTACGGAAGAAAAACCGGGGCTCGCTAAGCTATACTTGCGAAATATCGAAACAAACGAAGTCAAGACAATTAAAGCCAAGATCACCAACGCCCAAGCAGAAAATATCAAACTGTTTTTTGAGTAAAAAAAGAACCCTCGGGCAAGCCCGAAGGAGAAACATGATTAAAAAATTATAAGTTAAGTATATCATAATCATTTCGTTCTTTCAATTGTGCGGGCAAGCCAACGGAGGAAAAACATGATTAAAAAATATACGACTAAAAACGGGGAAACTCGTTACTTATTTCAGACCTATCTCGGGATCGATCCCTTGACGGGCAAAGAACGGCGAACCACGCGCCGGGGTTTCAAAACGATAAAGGAAGCCAAACAAGCCGAAAGAAATTTATTGCTTGACGTGGAAGAGAATGGCTTACCATCCGGTAAAACTAAAACAACTTTCAAAGAAATTGCTTCGTTGTGGTTTGAGAGTTATCAAAATACGGTCAAGCCCACTACTGCTAAGAATTTAAAATCTAAACTAGATACCATGATAGAGAATTATTTTGAGGATATTCAAATCAATGATATAACTGTGGTATTCTGTCAAGATCTATTCTTAAAATTGAGTAAAAAATATGTGATGTATGCTAGTTACACGTCAATACTGAACCGTATCATGAGATATGCCGTATTGCTCGATATCATAAATAACAACCCCTTGGATAAGGTTATCAAACCAAAGTCGAAAGAAATACAAAAAAAAGAAAATTATTATACGAAAGAAGAACTAAATAAATTCCTTACAGTTGCAAAGAAAGACAGCTCTCAAGTGTTTTATACTCTCACGCATACAATAGCATATACTGGCTTACGAATTGGCGAGGCTCTAGCGTTGAGGTGGTCTGATATCAATTTCAAAGATAAGATGATTTCGGTAAATCACACGCTTGTCACCATCGATGGAGAACAAGTCTTGCAATCTCCTAAGACTAAGGCTAGCAAACGAACTATCTCGGTAGATCAATACACACTCAAATTTCTAAAGGATTGGCAGCTAGAACAGAAGAAAGAATTTTTTAAGCTAGGCAAGCCATACTTACACGATGATAATTTTATTTTCACTAACTCAACCGGAACGGTATACGTACCAACCGAAATTGGAAAAATCTTGAGACGTTTAATTAAACGCAATAACTTAAAACCAATCTCACCTCACGGATTGAGACACACTCACGCTAGCCTACTATTTGAATCTGGCATACAACCAAAAGAAATATCTGATAGATTAGGGCATAACAACATTAGGACCACTCTTGATCTATACACTCATATCAACGACAATCAACGCTCAAATGCTGTCGATAAATTTATCGCCTTCATGTCGTAGTCAAAAACGTATTCAACACCTCTAACCCCTTGTGGCTCTAAGAGAGGGGTTATTATACCATGA
>NZ_JVIQ01000025.1:0-17283 GCF_001072745.1 Streptococcus sp. 400_SSPC
GTGATACTACATTACGAACTACTGCATCAAAGGTGCCTGTACTTGAGTTGTTGTTCTCAATCGTTACGGTGCCACTTGGTTTTAAATCCTCTGGTCGTTTTCCAATAAAAACATTTGTCACGGTTCCACCAACACCCGTCATCTGTCCATTGTTCTGAACATAGTAAAGGTGGATATTGTAAAGACCGGTTGAGTTTTTATGGTCCGACGCTTTTACATTGACGGTATAGGTCCCATTTGCTTGACGGTTGGCTGTATACCAAACAAGATCATCTTGACCACCTATTTCTGACCAGATTGGTACAGACACTGTTCGAACTCCATTTGGCGCCTTAACATTTGAGACTACAACATTAAAGCGACCCGCCATTGTATCATTATTGACAATGCTGATCTTACCGCTTAAGGTACCTTCTGTCGGATCAGCTGCAGGTTTTGCATTCGCTGTAAAGCGACCGGTATAGTCTACACTGTGGTCAAAGAAGTGCTTTCCTGGAAGCAATTCCGCCTGAGAAGTGAACTGCCATGCGCCAGCTTTTCCATTGTAACGCAAACTTTTCGCATCATTTACAGATAGTTTCGGAGAAGGATATTGGGCAACCCAGAAATTCTGAAGACCAAAGTGAGCAGTGTTGACAGGACCTTTCTTGCGAAGGTTGTTTTCATCCAACCAGCTGGCACTAGTGTAGAACATCAAGTTGGTGTAGCCATTTTTACGCATTTCATCCACCCAAGCTTGAGTATTGCGGTTGATATTTGACTGCATCTTAGCATCTTCAAAGTCATTGACCATAAGAGTATTCTTTGAAAGATTCAAACGTTGTGCTGCCGCAATATAGAATCGTGCTTCTGCACGCGCCGCTTCTTCAGAAGTATAGCGAGAGAAGTGGTAGGTCGATACTTGCAGACCCGCAGCTTGTGCATTGCGAATTTGGTTCTCCGCATTCGGGTTCTTGTACCAAGTGTCTTCTGTCAATTTGACAACGACACCGCCTACGCCCTTATTAGCTAAGGTACGGTAGTCGCCAATACTAATCTCTCCGTTGTGGCTACTCACATCAACGAATGATTTTGGCTGAACTGCCACATCCGTAGAGCGACTAGCTGGAGCGTTTGAACCCGTATTGAAAAAAGTGGTGCTTCCTGCATCAGACTGAAGAGGAGTTTCTTCTGTCTTCTCAGTAGGCGCTACTTCTGTAGATTTTTCTACAGATGGTGTACTACTTTCCGAAACAGTAGTAGTACTCGTAGAAGCCACAGACTGTTCGGTCACATTTGCTGGTGCAACGTAGTTGCTTACGATAGGTGCTGCGGTCTTTTCAGAAACGGCTACTTCTGGTGCTTTTTCAGTTTGCACTTGCTTGCCTTCAGTAATAGCAGTTTCTTTGGAAACCAGCTCATCTGCACTTACTCCTTGAGTAGATGCAGCCATCAATATTGCTGCTCCCGCATAAAAAATAAGATCTTTCTTTTTCATTTAACCTTCTCTTGTATATAAATTTTATACTTTTACCATTTTACCATACGGCATCATTGATGAAAAGTTCTATGATGGCTTTTTTAAAATTAGTTTTATTTTTTTGGAGAATATAAAAGAAGTTCAAACGAACTTCTTTTACTCTCATTTTAAATGGGTTAAGGCTGTCTTTAGGTAGTGACCATCTCGAATTTCCTGGCCAACACGCTTGGCATTGTCCACCAAGTCTTGGTAATCAGTATCTGAAAGATTGTCGATTGTCTCCTTCAAATCATGGAGAGACTCTACTGCAATCCCACAGCCATTCTCTAAGACAAAATGTGAGAGGGCAGATTGTTTCCAAACAACCAGAGGAAAACCTGCTGCTAGGTAAAGAGAAGCTTTATGAGAATTGTTAAAACGCAGATAGTTGCCGTAAGTACCCTGACATGTTTCCGAACTATCCCCATCCCACACTAAGCCAAAACTACCTTCTAGAGCTGCCGGTAGATCATCAGGCATAAAGGCACCAAAGTAAGTGATGTTATTCAAAGCACGACTTTCATCGTACCCAACCCCATAGAGATTATAGGCAGGATTCTCTGGCAAACTATATAGATAGCCTGATTTTGTTGGGTTTAAATTCCCAGCAACAATGATTGCTTGTTCTTTTTGAGGAAGAGACTTTTCTTGAAAATTTGGAATCAAATAATCAAAAATCTCTAAACTAACCATTTTATCAACTGGAAATCCTTGATTAGCTAAAACGCCCTTCATGATGTCATTATGAACAATAATCCCATCCACAGACATCATAGCTTTCTTCTCTTGGAAATAGTTTCTCAATTTATGTCTCAATTTCACTTCAGAGCCTGCTGCATGGCGCAAGGTTTCAATATCGTGAATCAAGAGATAGAATTTCGCTCCCCTTTTTTGTGCCTGCTTGATGAGCTGTGCAATCAAAAATGTATGATGGATAATTGGAAACTGAATGACCAATTCATCCCCTAAACCTAGTTGATCAAACACAGATTTAGTTGCACTATATTTGTGTTGTTGGGCCTTAAAGAAATTCATCTGATACCAGTTGTTAACCTTAATCTCTAATCCCTTATACCCTTCTGAAATCAGAATGGCTTCCACGTCATTTCGCGCCTTACTTCCTGCATTCTTTTCATGTTGATTATGCAGAAATGAATCTTTCAGATAATATCTCACTTTTCTCCCCTTCACTAGACCTATCTCTATATGCTTCCAAGTTCTTTCTCAACGACTTCCAAAGCACGCTCAATGACCACGTGCATGTCGTAGTATTTATAGTCTGCTAGGCGGCCACAGAAGATAACCTTGTCATTTTTAGCAGCTTCTTCTTGGTACTTGGCAAACATGGCGTTGTTCTTTTCATCATTGATTGGGTAGTAGGGCTCATCTCCACGTTTCCAGTCAGCTGGATATTCACGGGTGATGACTGTCTTCGGTTGGGTTCCATATTCGAAATGCTTGTGCTCGATAATCCGAGTATAAGGAATTTCACGCTCGGTATAGTTGACCACGGCATTGCCTTGATAGTTTTCCTCATCCAAGATTTCGTGTTCAAATCGCAGGCTGCGGTATTCCAACTCCCCATGTTTGTAGTCAAAGTACTGGTCAATCATCCCTGTAAAGACTACTTTTTCCGCTGATGCTTCCAGCTCTTCACGATTGGCAAAGAAGTCAACCCCAAGCTCTACTTCTACATCGCCCAGCATGTTTTCAATGATGACGTTGTATCCACCGATTGGAATCCCTTGGCAACGATCATTAAAGTAGTTATTATCAAAGGTCAAACGAACTGGGAGGCGTTTGATGATAAATGGTGGAAGGTCTGTTGCAGAGCGTCCCCATTGTTTTTCTGTATAGCCCTTGATCAACTTTTCATAGATATCTGGACCAATTAACTTGATGGCTTGTTCTTCCAAGTTTTTCGGTTCAACATCTTTCATGTCAGCCGTTTGCTCGGCAATCTTATCCTTGACTTCTTGAGGAGTCTTAGTGCCCCACATAGCGTAGAAGGTATTCATGTTGAAAGGAAGGTTGTAAAGACTGCCCTTGTAGTTAGCCACCGGTGAGTTGATATAGTTGTTAAACTCAGCGAACTGGTTGACATAGTCCCACACCTTTTTGTTGGACGTATGGAAAATATGGGCACCATACTTGTGAACATTGATCCCTTCAACTTCTTCACAGTAGATATTCCCACCGACGTGATCGCGCTTGTCAATCACTTTTACTTTTTTACCACGTTTTGTAGCTTCGTGTGCAAAGATTGCGCCAGACAAACCAGCTCCGACGATAAGATAATCGTACATAATCTCTCCTTATTTTTTTATGATACTTTTTAGTTCTTGAAAATCCAAGATTCTTAAGATTAAAACCAAGCCTCCGTAGACTAGGAAGCCAAGTACAGAACATATCAATACATTTACAACAGATGAGAAGTTGATAAAAGTTTTTATAAAATACAAAGCACCATACATCAGGAATGCTGCTAGGAGTATTTTTAGCATGGATGGAAGAATCTTGACTTCTTTTAGATAGTCACTTGTAAAGTATAGTTGGATAAGCCAGACTAAACCTTCTGTTACAACAGAAACGATTGAAGCTCCAATATAGCCTAAAGGCGGTATCAAGATGAGATTTAAGCCTACACTAAAAATAGCTGGAATGGTTGTTGATAGCATAAATTCACGATTTCGATTATGAGGTATCAAAATCTGGATTCCCATAATATTAGTCCATCCGATAAAAAACATCCGAAAGACCATGATGGCAATCGCATAACGAGCATCTTGGAAATCTTGTCCCAAGAAAAATTGAACAAAGTCGTTGTTGACAATCAAAATCCCTGCAATCATTGGAAAAATAACAAGGTTATAAACCAAGAAAGACATTTCATGTAATTTGTTAACTGCTTTTTTATTTCCAGATGAAAGAAGATTAGAAACTCGTGGAAGCATGACACTTCCCAGTGAAGTTACCAAAGTCAACAAAATATTTATCAGTTTAAGAGCTTGATCGTAAATCCCTACATCCTTAGTAGAAGACAAGGCTCCTAGCATAGTACGATCTAGCGTGATATAAAGTGAAATTGCTATTTGAGGTAAAAACAAGAGGACTACCGGTTTGATATGTTGCTTGGCATAGACCAAATCCAGATGAGGTTTGCGAATGTGTTCACGAGCAGGAAGCCACATACTCAGTTGACCCAATAAATCATAGACAACTATAAGAGTTATATACAAATATAAATCAGATGGTTTCTTTACAAAAAGAAAGATTGAAACAACCCCTAGAAGTTTGACCATGGTGTTTCGAGCGGTAATCTTTTTGAAGTCTTCAAGTCCTTGAAAGAGCCAAGAAATATCTAAACCACGAGATAACAAACCAAAGCCTAAAATATAAGCAATTGGATTGTTCATGGAAGGAACCAAGAGACATACTATGATATAGAGACTAATTGCTAAGCAAGTAGCCAGTACCTGCAAACTATAGATCCCCCAGAAGGTCTTAGCTACTTCCTTACGGTTCCCCGAAATTTCCTTGGTCCCATAGTTGGCCACACCCAGCGTTGCTAGCAAGATAAAATAAGTCACAATGGAATTATAGTAGCCATAAGTTCCTAAAGCATCCGACGAGAAGACCCGAGTGATGTAGGGGGTTGTAATGACTGGTAGGACGATGACTAAGAGTTGGTAGGATAGATTGTAGAGGTAGTTTTTAAGCACTTTCATAAATATAGAAAACTTTGCCTTCCTGTTAAATTATCGTTTAATCTTCTTTATTCAATTTCATTATCTGAATTCATGATAAATAAACGACTGATAAATAAGATCAATGGAGAATATCGAAGAACTAACATTTGAGGGTCAAACATGCCATGGATAATCATTACTCCTAAACAGGCAAGTACGATATCTTTTCGAATGGTTACAAAATATTTCATAACTTTAGTAAGAGTCAACAACATGAAGGCACTTACGATTAAGCCATCAATAACCAACAACTGCACAAACGAGCTATCTATGAAATTATAATTACTAGTAAAATTCCCGAAAATATCTAAGAGTGTGAACTTAATATGTTGTCCTAACCAAGATACTCCAAAATTGCGGAAGCCCTCTACACTTAACCGTAGCCGATTATGTGTAAATTGATCTACAAAATGGAATAAATTCCCAGATGAATAAAAACAGAAATATAAGGTAATGATTAAAGCCAAAATAAAACCATATTTTGCTATTGTTTTCATCCAGAAGTGTCCAATAATAAAGTCTTTTTTTATGATTTTCAGACTAAACAACGCATATGTAAGTATTAAAATACTTAAGTAAAATGGACTAGTTGTCGAAGTTTGTTGGTACATATAAATCGTGGCAAAAAGCAAGGAAAGTAATTCCATGTAAGAAATTTTTTTCCCACGAAACATCAGATAACTACACAATGCAAAAAATAATCTTTGTGAAGCAAACGAAACATAATTAAACCCTAGACTAAAACGATAGCCACCATCTGCCCTCATGAACATATTCGAAATCACGCCCATGTTGCTAGCAAAAATCGTCAAAACAAGGACTAGAAATGTGGCAAAAGAGAAAGTTCCTAATAACTTTCTGAAATCTATATCTCTAGCAGAAAAAACAAGTAAAAGAACATTTAAATCAAGTAACCCCTCTCGATTTTTTGCAACTATAAACATAGAAATAATGAACAATACTGCTATTAACAGTTGTTCCCAATGAAATCTAAAGTGATACAAGCTTCTTGGAAGATTCACCAACTCTTTTATCAGAATCATAGCAATTGTGAAATAGAGGACGATCCTATACAATGATAAGGAGCCCTCTAATCTAATAAAATAAGTAGTTGTGACTAATGACGTGACAACAACCCATATAAATAAGGTGATTAAATAAATTTTTTCTGATATAGTACGATTGTTCATCACAATAGTCATCCAACCCTTTCAATCATATAATTAAAAATATTTAAAACTTTACAACTCTCTTTTATCAAATATCAAAGAATTGAACTTACCCTTTTGATTAAAATCTGTATTTTTTTAGAAAAATCACCGTACGATGCATTCTATAATTAAGTGAGAATCTAACGAAAAGATTGATAAAAGGAGTATTTTTTTGTCAAAATAACCATCTCTTTGTTTACACACAATTCTTCAAAATATTGCCGTTTCAAAAGAAGAGGTGTTTTTTTGAACTGAAATATTTTGAATATTACTCATTAGAATAAGAGATTTATTTGATCAACAAATTGTTCATCATGAATGCCCCATATTGACATCAGCTGGTTAACTTTCTCTAATTTTTCCAGTTGATATTTCATTCGATTAGGATTATACTATCCCATAGCAGAAGAGCCCCCTGCCCGAAATATAGACATATTAACAAGTTTGTGAGAATACGATTTTATTGAGACATTCGTATACAGTTCGATTGAAACGAACATCTTCTCCCAATTCATAGGTTTCAAAAACAATTTGATGTGTTTACGATAATAAAAGTATAGAAAAATTCCTGTTGCTGCTAGTATAGAACCTGCATTCAAACGTGCATCACAAAAATGAGTAACAAATCCTGCTAAGGCTAAACCCGAAAAAGTTCTTTGAAAGATAAACTTGTTTCTATAAAGATAGGAAATAACCATATAGATATAAAAACAATGAGAGGCAAAGTCTGTAGGATAAATAAAACCAAAAGAATTCCGAACCACGATACCAGTAGATCTGTATTGAACAAATTGTAAATTAGGAATAATATCAATAGCAGAAAGAAAAACAATCAACAGAACAAAGAATAAACCTAATCCTGCATATAATTTAAGAACACTCTCATATTCGACCTTGTAAAGAACAATAATTAGAAAAATAAACATCGAAGCATTCAGGGTTCCAGTCTTAAAGTAAATCATACATCCTACCAGAAACAAGAGAGGCGCAAAGATGAGAAAAGTCAAAGAGTACTCTTTAAAATAAAGAAAACGAACTCCTAAAAAGGGAATAACATTAGGGATACGAGGCAAGAGAGATGCTAACATCGAAGTGTTAAGCATGTCCATAGATACAACTAATATTAGAACCACTGCCACTAACAGTTTATCGCGTTCTATCTTTGACATTTTTTTCCTTTTCTAATCTCAAGCATCTCATATTTTACTGAAACTTTTTTAATTTTTTAAAACGATAATACAAACCCGGAGTCAAAGATAACATCATGTAAATTGCCTTGTTTTTCAGGCTAATCCGCTTATTTTTCATAACTCTACCTAGGTATGGACGAATTTTTCTTTGAATTCGAGTTATTTCCTCTTTAGAAGAATCAGTTATTAAAATGAAAATGTGAAGACTACCAATGAACAAACGAGCGATGACAGCATCGTCAAGGTTTATATTATCTGAATAGTCCTTCTTGACAACATCCTCCAAATGATTCATAGAATGATAAAAATCGTAGTGCTTACTGTTAAAGTTTGATAGAGTAATACTATTCGGTCTACGATAATAATGGTAGATACCTAAATCAATAATGCAAACTGATTCCACTTCTTTCAAGTAGTCACTAATTACATATAAATCTTCGTAGATTTTCCCTTTTGGATAAGGATATTTTTCTACAATATCTTTGGGAAAGAGTTTAGCCCAGGCAGAGACTGTAGCCATTTTACCATATAGCATTTCTATTAATGTTTCTTCAGAAGAAAGAAGGATAGCTTTCGATAATATTTCCTCATTTAATTGATAATTTTGGTAGGATTCATGATCGTAAGTATCATTGCCTTTCCCTGCGACAATACGAGCGCCTGTACGTTTCTGAAGTTTTATCAAAAGCTCAAGGGCACAAGGTTCAAAATAGTCATCTGGATCTAGGAAAACGATCCACTCCCCTTTAGCTTTAGCTACACCATAATTTCTAGCATCAGACAGACCACCATTTTCTTTATGATAGGCCGATACCCAGGTATACTCTCTTGCATATTGATCGCATAGTATCCCGGAATGATCCGTGGAGCCATCGTTAACTAAGATTACTTCAAAATCTTTATAGGTTTGATTGACCAAGCTTTCCATAGCATAGCGAAGATAGGTCTCCACATTGTAAATGGGTACAATTACCGAAATCATATTTTCTTTTCTTTCTCTTACTCAGTTAGATATTTAAAGCTCAAATGAACTTTTTTCTGGGAAAAGTTGATTCATAGCTTTTATAAAGTCCACCATTACTCTCTCTTCATCTTGAATATTGAAACCATCATTGATACACATAATTCTATATTTTCCGGAATGTAACAGTTTCCAAAAATCAGGACCTGCATGATCTAGAGAAAATAACCCCCCCAATTTAGGATCAGCAACTTCATATTTCCCACTGGCAATCTGCCAGTATTTAAAGAGCCAAATATTGGTATCAGATGGATTTCTAAAACGACTAGCAGATGTTTTCTCCAAGATAGCAGTTTCTTTCTCCCATACCAACTCCATGGTCGACTTTAAGAGGGGATGCGTCAAATGATTTTCCCAAAAACCACAGATAAATTTACTATTTCTATAGAGTAGGCTCTTAACGATATTTTTTAAGCCTTGCTTGAAAGATAAAAATTTGCCATTTTTAAGAATCTCGTCCCTACTAAAATAACTGGTTACAATTTCCATATCGTTCACTTGGAAATGCCCCGTACCGTAACGTTCTGGGACAATCGGTGATAAGGCTGTATTATACTTTGGCAAGCCGTCTTCTGAGAAGAAATCCGTTGGTTCAACTGGAGCTGTGAGATAAACATCATCATTAAAAAACACAAACTGTTCAGAGAGTCCAGGAATTCGATGGATATTGCTCTCGATAGGATTCGCAGAAAAAACAGGTAGATATTCCTTACGGATGATATCTGAATGATCGACTAAAATCAATTTTTCGCTAGTAATATTTAACCAAGACGGTTTTTGTTGGTCAGTAACGAGATAGACCTTATTGACCCAAGGAGCAAACTTTTCTACCCCTCTAAACCAGTATTTAAAGGTTCCCCAATCACGATAAGCCTTGACCGAATTCATACTTTTTTTTGAAGTATCTATTGACTTAGAGTATTCAGCCTTTTTAGCTTGCCAAACAGGATCCCCACCGTCTACCCAAATAACAACAAAATCTATTTTATTCATAATCTTAATTTTCTATATCTTATACAAATCTGAGAAATTCTTGATATAACTCTCCAACGAAAATAACTCTT
The DNA here is from genome assembly GCF_001072745.1 of Streptococcus sp. 400_SSPC. Lineage (NCBI taxonomy): Bacteria > Bacillati > Bacillota > Bacilli > Lactobacillales > Streptococcaceae > Streptococcus > Streptococcus sp. 400_SSPC. The sequence continues at coordinate 9,734 of NZ_JVIQ01000025.1, forward strand.
TTTGACGTTGGACAGAGGTCTTACCAAATCGCTCTCTCTTCTCGCTGTTCTCTGCTAATTCTTGGATAGCCTTAGATAATTCTGCAGGCTGATTCGGTGTAGCAAGAAGACCGTTTTCGCCTTCTTTAACCATTTCACAGACACCACCATGACGGTAGCCGGCTACAGGTTTGCAACAAGCCATGGCTTCTAGGACGACTGTTGGTAATGGATCTGGATTGGTACTTGGCAAGACAAAAATATCAAACATATTATAGAGTTCTGTCGTCTTGCTATAATAGTCAATTCGCTTGATTTGGCTAGCTACCGGTGAGTCTGATATAGCCTTTTCCAACTCATCCACGCGCCACTCCTCCCCCTCAAAAGCACTACCTGCTAAAAAGGCTACTGCTTTTGGATTAGCCTGTAAGATTGGAGTCACAGCTTCTAGGAAGTCTCCTTGCCCTTTCCAAGCATTCACTCGACCAACCATACCGATAACCAAAGCATCCTGAGAGATCCCAAATTGGTCACGAACAGCGCTAGCATCGATTTTATGATAGACGGCATTGTCGACCCCATTATAAATAACTTGAACTTGGTCATCGTTGACATAGCGAGACTGTTTGACATGATTAGCAACGGCATTTGAAACTGTCACAATCTTATCTGCATAGCGCCCCATCAAAAAGTTGATAAAATCTGAAATGGCTTTTGGTTTGACGATAATTTCATGCACATGCCAAATCAAAGGAAGTTTCAACTTCCGCTTGAGGTAAATTCCTTCCAGTACAGCAGTCGTATTGTTGTGAATAAGGGTAATCCCATTTTCCTTGGCATAGTTGGCAATTTGTTTTGAATAACGATTATAGGAACCAAAGTACTCAAGGATTCCTTTTGGATTAAAATATTTTCGGCGTAATATTGGGTAATCAATGACTTTAACCTTAGCACCGACCTCTTCTAAAGCACCCACTAAGACACCGTCGTTGGGTAAAATAACGTGTGCTTCAAAAGCATCTTTACCCAATCCTTTAATAAGCTCCAACAACACCTTGTCAGCACCATACATTTCTGCACCAGCATGGAGATATAATATTTTCTGCATTTCTAACCTTTAAATACTTTCTCATAGTCTGTGACAATCTTTTCCCAAGTAAAGGCTTTTGCGATCCGTCGGCTTGATCTTTGATTGAGATCTTCGATTGCTTGAGCGTCCAATTGTTCAGCCTGATCAATGACATGGGCCAATTGATCTTTCTTCCAATAAAGTGCTCCATCTTCACCGACTTCACGGTTAAAACCGACGTCCAACAAAAGGTTGAGTTTAGTAGACTCAAGAGCTTCAAGAAGAGATGGATTAGTACCACCTACTTCATGACCATGGAAATAGGCAAAGGCATGTTCACGAATGTATTTGAGCAATTCTTGATCATAGACCGTCCCGACAAACTTCACTCGAGAATCTTGATCAAATCCTGTATCTTTACGCAACTGTTCATAGAACTTATTTTGCTCTACATTGGTAATCAAGACAAAATCTTTTTTGGAACTAGACTGCATAAAGCCACGAATCATGGCTTCATAGTTGTTTTCCGGTACAAAACGCCCTACGACAAGATAGTAGTTTCCTTCGGAGACTTGCTTATCTGCAAACCACGTCCGTACTTTCTCGTCCTCATTGCTCAGACTGGACTTACTTGTTTCTGTTCCATAGGCGATATAGGTCGTCTGTGGCTGATACTTAGCGTAGTCCTTTTGAATATAGGACTCGATATTCTTGCTATCGCAGATCAAAAGATCGGCGTGTTTAACCATGAGTTGTTCAGAAAACTTCCAGTATTTACGGACTGGAAGACTCCACTTCGCACGAAGCCATTCATGTCCATCCGGATTGACCATCAAAGCCCCTCCAATCGCCTTGATTTTCTTCTTGATACCAGCGATAAAAGGGCCAATCCGACATGCCAAAACATAGAAGATAGGGGCTTGATCCTTGTTTTCTTTTGCGATTTCAATAGCTTTATTGAGCGCTGCAATATCATAAGCAATAGCACGTGCAGGACCGATATTAGGGACATCAATGTTGTAGCAAATTGCGCCGTTATGTTCAAAAGTATCTGCAGTAATCCCTGATTTTGCAGAATTCTCCCGCATACATGCCACATAGTACTGAATCTCTCGATCTTGTTGACACTCTGTCAGCTTTTCGACAAAGGTTTCAAAACCACCATATTTCGCTGGAATTCCCTTAGAACCCACGATATAAACTGACTGTTTCATTTTTCTCCTTACATGGAAAGGACGAAGCAGGAATTTCCTACTTCGCTCCATCTCGTTTAAATACAACTTTGATCGTTTTCAGCAAGATTTTAATATCTGACCAAATGGTCCAATCATCAATATAAGATACATCTAAGCGAACCACTTCATCAAAGTCTGTAATTTCGCTGCGTCCACTCACCTGCCAGAGTCCTGTAATACCAGGCTTAAAGCTCAAGCGGCGTTTTTGTTCTGGAGTATATTTCTCATACTCATCCACTGTTGGCGGACGGGTGCCAACCAGACTCATATCACCTTTTAGGACATTAAAGAATTGTGGCAGCTCATCCAGACTGGTCTTGCGGATAAAGCGACCAATCGGCGTAATCCGAGGATCATTATCCATCTTGAACATACCACCGGTCATGGTGTTTTGATCCATCAATTCTTTTTTCCGTTCTTCTGCATCGACATACATGGAACGGAACTTATAAAACTTGAAATAGCGGCCATTTTTCCCGACCCGCTTTTGGGCGAAAATAGCCGGTCCTCCATCCTTGCGAATCAAGGGCACCAATACAATCGCCACCAAGCCGCATAGGAGCAAGCCCACCAAAGAACCACATATATCAATTACACGTTTCGCGGTCACATGGCTAGGTTTGTAGAAGTTGGTCGAGAAGGTGACAACATTGAGGCCAGCTACTTCGCGAATTCGTTTGTTGCCGGCAAAGTTTAAATCAAAAGCATTGAGGTTGACGGTAACGTCGATCCCCATGGTCTCAAATTGTGAAACATACTCCCCAATTTCATACTCTTCACTTGGAAGATTGAGAAATACTTCATCTACCACTTCATAGGTCGCATAGGCCAACAGGTCTTCCTTTGGAACAACCTGAACAAAGGGGTGTTGAAAGTCTGGCCGGTCTAATACAGTGACCGCAACCACTTCCCCTCCGCTATCATTGGACGAAAGAAGTCGATCCAGGACTTTATCCAGACGAGAATTCGCTGTAATCAAGAGAATCTTGTGACTTCCTTTGAGACTGTAATAGAAGCGACGCCAATACCGTTTAATGAAGTAATTCATTAAATAAAGGACAAGAGTCAGAAGAAACAGAAAATAAATCATCCCCCGGCGGGAGAGGGAGAACTTCTCCTCCAAAAAGAAGCTCGAAAAACTGATGGCTAACGCGAAGCACAAGCTGTATTTCAAAGTTTGTAAGAATTCAACTAGATGCCCACGTTTGAAGTAATCTTGGTTGTAATCACTGACGTAGAAGGCTACGAAATGCAATAAATACAGATAGAAAATTGTATTAGAGTGGATTTCTGTCTCTGTCACAAAACTAAACAAATAAGCCACAACTAAGACTGGTAAGCTTTGGACAAAGGCCAAAGCAAATTTGTGAAATCCCCTTCCTTCTGTCATAATATCCCGATCCTATTCTTTATCTTTTTTTCCCGTAATTGCCATAGTTCCCATAGTTCCCGTAATTACCATAAGAACCATATTTTTCTAATTGAATATCAAATTTATTGAGGACCACTCCTAGGAATGGTGTCCCCGTCTGCTCTAGTTGCTCTTTGGCCTTTTGAACAGCCTTGCGACTAACAGCTCCTGCTGCTGTCACAATCAAGCTACCATCACAGCGTTGAGCAATAATCGCCGCATCAATCACCATCCCAATTGGTGGGGTGTCGACAACGATATAGTCATAGTGATTGCGGAGCGCCTCAATGATGACCTCGAAGTTTTTACTTTGCAAGAGACCCGTTGGATTTGGAGAAACCTGCCCTGACAGGAGCACATCCAGTTTTGGATAATCTGTCGTCGCAATTGCTTGCGAAATCTCACTCTTCCCAGAAAGTACTTCTGTCAAACCAGCAACACGACCTTGGCTCTTGAAGACACCTGTCATGACCGAGTTACGGATATCCGCATCGATCAACAAGGTACGATAGCCCGCACGCGCAAAGGCTGTCGCCAAATTCGTAGAAATGGTTGATTTTCCTTCGTTTGGTTGCACAGATGAGATGGCAACGACCTTAATATTGGTCCCACTCAACTGAATATTGGTACTCAAGGCATTAAAATACTCTTCAGCCTGAGTCATCGCTGCTAATTTGCTTTTTACAATTTCTAAGGTTGCCATGAATTCTCCCTCTTACAGTTTCTTCACACTAGGGATCACACCTAATAGAGTGATGCCCATCACTTCTTCGACATCTTCTGGTTTCTTCACACGGTCATCCAATACCTCTGACAAGATCACCAGGATGGAAATCAAGACACCCCCAAGGACAAAGCCAATAACGACATTTCGCTTAATATTTGGTGAAGAAGGGTTTTGCGGTACGACAGCCTCATCCAAAGTCGTCACGTCAGATACCTTGGTTACAGCGATAATTTTTTCGGCCGCTACATCTTTCAATCCATTCGCGATACGAGCTGCTTCTTGTGGATCTGGGTCTGAGGCTGTGATGGACAAAATCCGAGTATCCGCTGGAACTGCCACTGAGACTTTCTTAGCAAGCTCTGCTGGAGTCATTTCCAACTTCAACTCTTCAATAGCCTGGTTCAAGACATTTTGAGAAAGAATAATCTCGCGATAGTCTTTAACCAAGTAGGATCCCGCTTGAAGATCTTGGTTGGTCAAGGCATTGTTTTCTTGGTTCTGACGGCTGACCACATAGATACGACTGGTACTTTGGTAGATTTTCTTCGCCACAAATGCGCTGTACCCTAGGGCACCAATCGCAAATAGCAAGGCCGTAATCAGAATTGAGAATTTACGACGCCATAAGGTTTTAAAGAGGGAGACCACATCCAATTCGATCTCTTTGCTCTCTTGGTTTTTCATATTCACTTTCTCCTTTTCAATCCCCGTGATGGAACTTGATTGTTAAAATAATTCGTTATCCAGTAATGCTTGTTGATTTTCAATAAAGAGGGCACGCGCTCGGTTACTTCCGTAACGTTTTTCAATCAACTGATAAGCCTTTTCCATGTATGGAGGGCGCTGATCGACATTGTGCATATCGCTCGCAACAAAATGGACCAAATCCTTGTCCAAGAAATATTGGGCACGATGTTTCATGAACTTGTAGCGATCGCCAAACAATTTAGGCTTGAGCACACTCGAACTATTGATTTGGGTATAGCATCCCATTCGGATCAATTCCCGCACCCGTTTTTCATTCTTTTCCAAACAGTGGTACCGTTCAATATGGGCAACTACCGGAGTCACTCCTAAGCGCAAGACCGCACTTAAGGCTTGATGAATCTCCTTGTAGGGCGTTGCCATACTAAACTCGATCAAGGCAAAGCTGGTTTCAGCAAGCGTTGGAATAGTCCCAGCTTCCAGTTTTTCAAGAATATCTCGCGTATAATAGATTTCTGCTCCAAAATGCAAGGTCATTTCCGGTAGATAGGTCGCCACCATCTCTTTTACTGCTAAGTAGTTTTGATAGATCTTTTCTTCTGGGGTTTCAAACATCCCTTTCCGACGATGGGACGTCGAAACGATGGTTCGGACCCCTTGACGGTAGCTTTCCTCGATGAGGAGTTTGCTATCCTCAATCGTCTTTGGTCCATCATCCACATCAAAGACAATGTGTGAATGAATATCAATCATTGTTTTTTCCTTCCATGGTTTGGTTTATCTTTTCTTTGGCTTGTGCCACGCTATCAGCATTCAACTCCATCATGTAAAGAGCAGATCCTGGCATCGCATATGAAGGCAAGTCATTTCGTCCTTGTCCAGTGACAGCTTGTGAAGTCACCTTGTAGCTTCCACCAGTCTCCAACTGTGTATTGACCAAATTCATAATGGTTGGCAAGGGCATATTGGTTTGCAAGGAATCTTGTAAACCAGAAACGATTTCGTTGTAATTGCTCAATGCTTTGGTCGATGTTAATTTATGGATAATGGCTGCGATGACTTTTTCTTGGTTCTTCCCACGGTCGTTGTCTCCACCTTCGAGAGAGTAGCGTTCACGGACAAAGCCAAGAGCTTGTTCCGAATCCAAGTGGACTTTTCCTACAGGGAAGTGGTAGTTCCCGTGTAGACTTGTAAACTCTTGATCATTTTCTACATCAATCCCTCCGACGAGGTCGACAAGCTTTAAGAAAGAAGTGAAATTCAAGCGGACATAGTAGTCAATCTTGATGTCGTACAGATTTTCTAAGGTATGAATAGACGCATCTACTCCGTAAATCCCAGCGTGGGTCAATTTATCCCCTTGGTTGTTCCCACCATCTGCGATCGGTACATAGGCGTCACGCGGAGTCGTGGTCAGCAAGACTTGCTTGGTCTTTCGATTGACCGTCATGATAATATTGACATCAGATCGAGAAACCGAAGTGACTGGGCCATAGGTGTCAATCCCACTGACATAGATGTTAAAGGTATCCGCATTGGCATCCGCCTTTGCCTTGGTTTCCACTTGGCGACGGATCTTGTAAGAATAGATTTTCTTTAATTTTTTCGCGTAGTCAGCATCCACACTGGCAATGGTATCTTCAAAGGTACTATTCAAAGCAATGGCTTGTGTCTTATCTTCTTGTAGGGCCTGGTAGGCTGCCACGTAAGATTCCACATCTTCGATGGTCAAGTCATGCTGGCGCGTTTTCTTCACTTCCTCTACCAAGGCTAGAAGATCATCTGCATTATTATTCCCCGTAGGCGCTGCTACACTGCTGATTTCTTTGATATCTTGGATTGGACTATCTGCTTTGACATAGACAGCCATTTCAAATTCCGTATAGTTGGCATTTCGGTTCACATTTCCAGCGACATCGACCAATTGCTGGGTAACAAATGTCCCCACGGAGGTCCCTAGCAAGCCTAAAACCAATAAAAATAGCGTCGTCTTTTTAGCCTTGCCTGCAAGGATCAAACCCAAGGTTAAAAAAAGTCCGCCAATTAACAATACCGTCACAAGAATATTCAAATAACGGAAAGCTAGGATATTGTAGCTAAAGACATTATAAAGAAAGAGCCCAGCTACAAGTAGCGTTAAAACCCAGAGACCACTATTTACAATGCGTAGCTGATCCCAACCGCTTGTTCTATTTGAATGTTTGTTTTTTCTACTTCGATTCATTTTATCCCCCATACTATTTTCTTAAATATTATAACATAAAATTGGCCTACAGATCAGAATCTATGCCCATTTCTCCACTATTAATTTTATACTATTCCTAACTTTCTGTACAGTAACATAAGAAAAAACGAGCAAATAAAAAGAGGCTGGGACAAAAGTCCTAGCCTCTCAATTGTCTTTGGATTATCGAGCAAGACGCA
>NZ_JVIQ01000026.1:0-21498 GCF_001072745.1 Streptococcus sp. 400_SSPC
AGCTGATGAAATCAGCGTAGTAGAGCCCACTCAACCACTGCGTCTTGCTCGACAATCCAAAGATAATTGAGAGGCTAGGACTTTTGTCCCACTCTCTTTTTTTCGAAAGACCTTCCTTAATTCGGATAGAAATAGTAGAATAGAACAAGTGAATCAACAAGAAAATGGGAGTTGTTATGAATTGGTTTCAATCACAATCCGTGGTCTTGCAGGCCTTTATCGCAGGATTGTTTACATGGGGCTGTACCATTGTCGGGTCAGCCATCGTCTTTTTATTCAAGCATATTAGTCGCAAATTACTGGACATCATGATGGGCTTTGCGGCGGGCGTTATGATTGCGACTCTCGGTCTCATGGTTGGCTTTGTCATTATGATGATCCTCGACGTCGCTTTGGGATAAAGTGTCATCACCTTGTAGCATGGAAACAAGGTGACTTTTTTATATAAACATGATAAAATAGGAGTAATGAATACGTAGAAAGGCCTAACATTATGAAAGGTATTATTTTAGCCGGTGGTTCGGGTACTCGTTTGTATCCTTTGACTCGTGCCGCTTCCAAACAGTTGATGCCCATTTATGACAAACCAATGATCTACTATCCACTGTCAACCCTTATGTTGGCAGGGATCAAAGAAATCTTAATCATCTCAACTCCGCAGGATCTTCCTCGTTTTGAAGAACTTCTTGGGGATGGTTCTGAACTAGGAATTTCCCTCTCTTATGCAGAGCAACCAAGTCCAGATGGCTTGGCGCAAGCCTTCATAATTGGAGAAGAATTTATTGGTGATGATCATGTTGCCCTCGTTCTTGGAGATAATATCTTCCACGGAAATGGCTTAACCAAGATGTTGCAACGGGCGGAAGCGAAAGAAAAAGGCGCGACTGTCTTTGGTTACCAAGTCAAAGATCCAGAACGTTTTGGTGTGGTAGAGTTTGATGCGGACATGAATGCCGTCTCAATCGAAGAAAAACCAGAACATCCAAAATCGAATTTTGCGGTGACTGGGCTTTACTTCTATGACAATGATGTGGTAGAGATTGCAAAAAATATCAAACCAAGTCCTCGTGGAGAGCTTGAAATCACAGATGTCAACAAGGCATATTTGGAGCGTGGAGATCTCTCTGTTGAACTCATGGGCCGTGGCTTTGCTTGGTTGGATACAGGAACTCATGAAAGTCTCTTGCAGGCTTCTCAATATATCGAGACTGTTCAACGTCTTCAGAATGTCCAAGTAGCTAACCTTGAGGAAATCGCCTATCGTATGGGCTATATTACTAAAGAGCAAGTCTATGAATTGGCTCAACCTCTGAAGAAAAACGAATACGGACAATATTTGCTCCGTTTGATTGGAGAAGCTTAATGACAGAACAATTTTTCGGAAAAGAATTAGCAGCCCGTAAGATTGAATCTATCCCAGGTTTGATGGAATTTGATATTCCAGTTCATGGAGATAACCGTGGTTGGTTCAAAGAAAACTTTCAAAAAGAGAAGATGCTTCCCCTTGGATTTCCTGAGAGCTTCTTTGCGGAAGGCAAGTTGCAAAACAATGTGTCTTTCTCTCGCAAGCATGTCTTGCGTGGTTTGCATGCAGAACCTTGGGATAAGTACATCTCTGTAGCAGATGAAGGCAAGGTTCTCGGAACTTGGGTGGACCTTCGTGAAGGTGAGACCTTTGGGAACACTTACCAAACTGTGATCGATGCTTCTAAAGGGATTTTTGTTCCTCGTGGCGTAGCCAATGGTTTCCAAGTTTTGTCTGACAAAGTAGCCTACAGCTATTTGGTCAATGACTACTGGGCATTGGAGCTCAAGCCAAAATATGCTTTTGTCAACTATGCAGACCCAAGCCTAGACATCCAATGGGAAAACTTGGAAGAAGCAGAAGTCTCAGAAGCAGATAAGAACCACCCATTGCTCAAAGACGTCAAACCCCTAAAAGCAGAAGATTTGTAAAAATAAACCTTGCACAGTATTTTTGCGACTGCAAGGAGCTTGGTAGGATTGTTCCTGCCCTAGTGGAAACAAGATTGCCGTAGGGAATCTTGTAGGGAAATCCGGAGACATGGGCTCCGGATTTAGCCATGAAACCGAAGGGTTGCTGGCGTCCCTCACTAGCCAAAGGAACAATCAAAACTAAAAACTATTTGGAGAAAAAATGACTGAATACAAAAACATCATCGTAACCGGTGGCGCTGGTTTCATCGGTTCAAACTTCGTACACTATGTCTACAACAACCATCCAGACGTGCATGTGACTGTCCTTGACAAACTCACTTACGCAGGTAACCGTGCCAACATCGAAGAAATCCTTGGGGACCGTGTTGAATTGGTTGTGGGTGACATTGCTGACGCAGCATTGGTTGACCAACTGGCTGCTAAGGCTGATGCGATCGTTCACTATGCAGCTGAAAGCCACAATGACAATTCATTGAATGACCCATCACCATTTATCCATACAAACTTCATTGGTACCTACACACTCTTGGAAGCTGCTCGTAAATACGATATTCGTTTCCACCACGTGTCAACAGACGAAGTGTATGGAGACCTTCCATTGCGTGAAGATCTCCCTGGACATGGGGAAGGTCCTGGTGAAAAATTCACTGCTGAAACCAAATACAACCCATCATCACCTTATTCATCAACCAAGGCTGCTTCAGACTTGATTGTGAAAGCTTGGGTACGTTCATTTGGTGTCAAAGCAACGATTTCTAACTGTTCAAACAACTACGGACCATACCAACACATCGAAAAATTCATCCCACGTCAAATCACCAATATCTTGTCTGGCATCAAGCCAAAACTTTATGGTGAAGGGAAGAACGTCCGTGACTGGATCCACACTAACGACCACTCAACTGGTGTTTGGGCTATCCTCACTAAAGGCCGTATCGGTGAAACTTACCTGATCGGTGCCGATGGTGAAAAGAACAACAAAGAAGTGCTTGAGCTCATCCTTGAAAAAATGGGACAACCAAAAGATGCTTACGACCGTGTAACAGACCGTGCTGGTCACGATTTGCGTTACGCTATTGATTCAACAAAATTGCGTGAAGAATTAGGTTGGGAACCACAATTCACAAACTTCGAAGCAGGTTTGGAAGAAACCATTAAGTGGTATACAGATAACCAAGACTGGTGGAAAGCCGAAAAAGAAGCTGTCGAAGCCAACTATGCGAAGACACAAGAAGTGATCAAATAAAATCAAGCCTCTATCAGTCAGGATTTCTGGCCGACAGAGGCTTTTCTATTTTAGAAACAAAAAAAGACCAAACGGTCTTTTTTTTTACTGGTTAGCAGATGATTCAGTATCTGTAGCAGATGGTGTTGTGTCTGCAGGAGCTTCACTGGCACTGGTTTCTGCCTGTGAAGAATCGGTTTGTTCAGAGCTTGATTCGGATGCTTGGTTGCTGCTAGCACTGGTGTCCGTTCCGGTAGCACTTGAATCAGTAGCAGATCCATCCTTTTCATGGACAACCACAACGCTAGTGGAGCCATCTTTTTTCTCCTCTGTCTTAGTTGTCGGTTTCATGATACTGTAAATAGTAAAGGAAGTAACGATAATCCCGAGAAGACTAGCAATCGTTGCGACAATCATCTGGAATAAAGAAAGGCTCTGTTTCACTTTTTCGCTTCTTGATGGTTTGTTGCTGTCTTGGTGTTTTTCTTTTCGTGAGTATTGTGACATAATCTGTTTCCTCTTCATTTCATATTTGGTTCTTTTATGTGAACACTTTAGTCATTATACGTTATTTTTATGAAAATGTCTAAGAAGAAATGAAAGAGGTTTTTAAAATTTCAAATTGCTTTCAAACTGGACGCTTTGAGTCTCGCTTGCTTCAGAGGACGTTTCAAAGTTTGCCTGTCCTTTTTCAGAGACGGAAATTGCTTGGTTTGTTTGACTAGGCTGGCTGATGATTTCATGGTTACTAAAACTAGAGGAGTCATTAGGAGAGATAAACTGGCCATTCGCCTGAATCTCTATCTTGTTTGGATCCGGGATAGAGTAGTCAATTTTACCCTTGAATTCCTTGGTTTTTGAAATCACTTTTACATCTTTGACACGGATAATACGACGGAACCAGCCATTGTATTCGACCAAGCAATTGAATTCGATGTGGCTATCGGATTCACCAGGGATTGGTTGGATAAGGCTCATTTCTCGGAGACTGCCTTCATCTTCCCTAAAGTAAGGTGGCTTCTCCAAGGGCTGTTGTAGGTCACACTGTCCTTTACCGTGACAGGCTAGTCGGGCAGAAGGGAGGGCAAATGGAAGTGGTGGTAGGACAGTGAGCAGTCCTCCAATAGCAAGACTTCCAGCTAGGGCAATGGAAAAATAGATCGGTCGTTTCATGCTTGTCTCCTTGTAACTTCAATCCGTTCCAGTTCTGGACTTGAGTAGGTCATAAAAAACAACAGGGGATCTTGTAAGCGTTTTACAAAACTCTCCATCTTCATCATAAGCTATTTTGAGAAATTTACAAGTTTTCTGTCTGAAACTAGGAACAAAATGAAGCCTGCCAAATCCTTGTCCCTCCAACCTATAAATGTTACAATAAGATGATTGAAAATTGACTAGGAGAGTGTGGAAGATGATTTACTTTGATAATTCAGCAACAACCAAACCTTATCCAGAAGCCTTGGCTACCTACACAGAAGTCGCAAGCAAAATTTGGGGCAATCCCTCCAGCTTGCACAACCTGGGAAGTCAAGCGACTCGGATCTTGGAGGCATCTCGTAAGCAGATTGCTTCCCTCCTAGGCAAGAAAGCAGAAGAAATCTATTTCACCTCAGGTGGAACTGAAGGAGACAACTGGGCGATCAAGGGAGTTGCTTTTGAAAAAGCTCCTTATGGAAAGCACATCATTGTCTCAGCTATTGAGCATCCGGCTGTGAAGGAATCAGCCCTCTGGCTACAAGGTCAAGGATTTGAAGTGGATATTGCTCCAGTTGATGCGCGTGGCTTTGTCCAAGTAGAAGAGTTGGAAAAACTCTTGCGCCCTGATACAACCCTCGTTTCTATCATGGCAGTTAATAACGAAGTAGGTTCTATCCAGCCTATTCAAGCCATTGCGGATCTATTGGCAGATCGTCCGACCATCACCTTCCATGTCGATGGCGTTCAGGCGCTGGCTAAGGTTTCAACCGCTCTCTACCTGCCAGAACGGGTGGATCTAGCCACCTTCTCCAGTCACAAGTTCCATGGACTTCGTGGGGTTGGTTTCCTCTATCTCAAAGAAGGCAAAAAGATCAGTCCCCTCTTAACAGGTGGCGGACAAGAAAAGGACCTTCGTTCGACGACTGAGAACTTAGCTGGAATTGCAGCGACTGCCAAGGCCTTGCGCTTGGCGATGGAGCGTCAAGAGGACTTTGAACGCAAGTGCCATCAGTTGAAGGAAGTTATTCGTGAAGAATTAGCCCACTATCCAGATGTGACTGTCTTCTCAGGAGATGAGGGCTTTGCACCCCATATCTTGACTTTCGGCATCAAGGGTGTGCGAGGAGAAGTCATCGTCCACGCTTTCGAAGAGTATGAGATTTATATCTCGACAACCTCTGCCTGCTCTTCCAAGGCTGGCAAACCAGCTGGAACCCTGATTGCTATGGGAGTCGATAAGGCTCTGGCACAAACAGCAGTCCGCCTCAGTCTTGATCTCGAAAATGACATGAGTCAGGTCGAGCAATTTTTGACCAAGTTCAAACTGATTTATGAAAAAACACGTAAGGTGCGTTAAGGAAAAGAAAAGGAAGTTACTATGCCATTAACTTATTCAGAAATTATGATCCGCTATGGGGAGCTTTCTACTAAAGGAAAGAACCGGATGCGCTTTATTAATAAATTGCGCAATAATATCTCAGATGTCTTGTCTATTTACCCAGCTGTCAAAGTGACAGCCGATCGGGACCGAGCCCATGCCTATCTAAATGGAACGGATTATGAACAGGTAGCTGAATCCCTCAAACAGGTCTTCGGGATTCAAAATTTTTCACCCGTTTACAAGATTGAAAAATCAGTCTCAGCCTTGATTTCAGCCGTTCAAGAAATCATGCAGGATATTTACCAAGAAGGGATGACCTTCAAGATTTCCAGCAGACGAAGTGACCATTCTTTTGAGTTGGATAGCCGTGAGCTCAACCAAACCTTGGGTGGCGCTGTCTTTGAAGCGATCCCAAGTATCCAAGCCCAAATGAAAAAACCGGATATCAACCTCCAAGTAGAGATCCGGGAAGAAGCAGCCTATATCTCTTATGAAACCATTAAGGGAGCAGGTGGTCTGCCAGTTGGGACGTCTGGTAAAGGCATGCTCATGCTATCTGGTGGGATTGATTCTCCAGTAGCGGGTTACCTAGCCTTGAAGCGTGGTGTGGACATTGAAGCGGTTCACTTTGCTAGCCCGCCTTATACCAGCCCGGGTGCGCTGAAAAAAGCCCACGATTTAACTCGTAAATTGACTAAGTTTGGGGGCAATATCCAGTTTATCGAGGTACCTTTTACTGAGATTCAAGAAGAGATTAAAGCCAAGGCGCCGGAAGCTTATCTCATGACTCTGACCCGTCGCTTTATGATGCGCATTACAGACCGTATCCGTCAAATTCGTGGTGGCTTAGTCATCATCAATGGGGAAAGTCTTGGTCAGGTTGCCAGCCAAACACTGGAGAGCATGCAGGCTATCAATGCCGTGACCAATACGCCCGTCATTCGTCCAGTGGTGACTATGGACAAGTTGGAGATTATCGATATCGCCCAAGCCATTGATACCTTTGAAATCTCTATCCAGCCTTTCGAAGATTGCTGTACCATCTTTGCACCGGATCGTCCAAAGACTAATCCGAAACTCAAAAATGCGGAGCAGTATGAGCAACGTATGGATGTGGAAGCTTTAGTTGAGCGTGCGGTAGCAGGCATCATGATTACTGAGATCAGACCACAAGCAGAGACTGATGAAGTTGACGAGCTGATTGAAGGGCTGTTGTAGGAGTTTAGAAGTAGCTTTTTACTGAAAGAATCTAGAATTGTATCCATTAATGCTGAAGATAAGAGGGGGTATTTATGAACGAATGGGATTCCTTTTTGAGTGGGCTCATGGGAGCATTGTCTTGGAAAGATGGACAAGATAATGCTTTGCTGTTTGGAATGCCCAGTTGGACTTATTTACTTGGTCTCTTAGTTCATTTTCAGATTTTCCTGAGCTTGTATGCTCTCTTATTTTGGGGATTTCATTTAAGTATTAAGGAAGCTGGCTCTGTCAAGAGGGCCATGAGAAATAAATGGGAAATCATACGTCAAAGCCATAAAAGTAAGGGCAGAGCTATTTTTGTTACAATAATTGGCTCTCTTCCTATATTTATTATCTTTCCTGCTTATGAAGGATATCGTGTGACCAATGGTGTTTGGCGCTACAATTATTTTACTAATCAGACAACCGAGCTAAAAACGGCTTTAATTACTGGTGTTGATACGGAGACAGGAGGAAGCAAGTCTACCTATTCTCGAATTACCTTCACTATTACGGTTGATGGGAAAGAGCGAAATGTCAATGTTTCAGATAGTAATAAAAGTCTTGCCAGATCAGCTAAAAAACATTTGAAGCCTCCGATAGCTATTGAGGTTCATGTCAATCAAGAAGGGCAGATTGTATATTTGAAATAAATGGAAGTAAAGAATGAGGCTATTTACTTGAAAATCCGTTTTCATTAAATGAAATCACTTGCCAAAGGTTAGTAGAAGTGATATACTTAGAGAGTTGACTATGCACATGCCTGTGCAACCGCTCGATCATCGTTGCTCATCCTTTGAGCTTAAGTGGTTCGTCCCACGATGCTAGGCGAGTCTTCACAAAATACGGGGAAACCCAAAAATACATAGGAGGTGCATAATGAGCACATACGCAATCATTAAAACTGGCGGAAAACAAGTTAAAGTTGAAGTTGGTCAAGCAGTCTACGTTGAAAAATTGAACGTTGAAGCTGGTCAAGAAGTTACATTTAACGAAGTTGTTCTTGTTGGTGGTGAAAACACTGTTGTCGGAACTCCACTTGTTTCAGGAGCTACTGTTGTTGGAACTGTTGAAAAACAAGGAAAACAAAAGAAAGTTGTTACTTACAAGTACAAACCTAAAAAAGGTAGCCACCGTAAACAAGGTCACCGTCAACCTTACACTAAAGTTGTCATCAACGCAATCAACGCTTAATTTTTAGGAGAACACATGATACAAGCAGTCTTTGAACGAGCCGAAGATGGCGAGCTGAGGAGTGCAGAAATTACTGGTCACGCCGAAAGTGGCGAATACGGCTTAGATGTCGTGTGTGCATCGGTTTCTACGCTTGCCATTAACTTTGTCAACTCAGTTGAGAAATTTGCAGGCTATGAACCGGAACTAGAATTAAACGAAGAAGAGGGTGGCTTCATGCGGGTCACAATCCCGACAGACATTCCACCTCATCAAAGAGAAATGACCCAACTATTCTTTGAATCATTTTTCTTAGGGATGGCAAACTTATCGGAGAACTCATCCGAGTTCGTCCAAACAAGAGTTATCACAGAAAACTAACATGGAGGAAAACAATTATGTTGAAATTGAATCTTGCTAACTTGCAACTTTTCGCCCACAAAAAAGGTGGAGGTTCTACATCAAACGGACGTGATTCACAAGCTAAACGTCTTGGAGCTAAAGCAGCTGATGGACAAACTGTAACAGGTGGATCTATCCTTTACCGTCAACGCGGTACTCACATCTACCCAGGTGTGAACGTTGGACGTGGTGGAGACGATACTTTGTTCGCTAAAGTTGAAGGCGTAGTACGCTTCGAACGCAAAGGTCGCGATAAGAAACAAGTTTCTGTTTACCCAATCGCAAAATAATTTGTATTCAAAAACTCTCTGATTCATCAGGGAGTTTTTTTGATCTCTCTCGATTGATGTCCCTATCTTTTTTCATCCTCTAGATTATGGTATAATGGAGTGATATTGTTAGAAGGAAGAAGACATGAATATTCAACAATTACGCTATGTTGTCGCGATTGCCAATAGTGGTACTTTTCGTGAAGCAGCTGAAAAAATGTACGTCAGTCAGCCGAGTCTGTCCATCTCTGTGAGAGACTTGGAGAAGGAACTGGGCTTTAAGATTTTCCGTCGGACTAGTTCAGGAACTTTCTTGACCCGCCGCGGGATGGAATTTTATGAAAAGGCCCAGGAATTGGTCAAGGGCTTTGATGTTTTTCAAAACCAGTATGCCAATCCTGAGGAAGAAAAGAAGGAATTCTCGATCTCGAGTCAGCACTATGATTTCCTTCCCCCTTTGATTACCCAATTCTCAGTCCTTTATCCTGAGAATAAAGACTTCCGGATCTTTGAGTCGACAACGGTTCAAATCCTGGATGAAGTGGCTCAGGGTCATAGTGAACTGGGGATTATCTATCTCAATAAGCAAAATACAAAAGGGATCATGCAACGGGTGGATAAACTGGGCTTGGAAGTCGTTGACCTGATTCCTTTCCAGACCCATATCTATTTGCGCAAAGGTCATCCATTAGCCAAGAAAGAATCCTTAGTGATGGAGGACTTGGCACACCTACCGACTGTTCGCTTTACCCAGGAAAAGGATGAGTATCTCTACTATTCGGAGAACTTCGTCGATACGAGTAGCAGTTCCCAGCTCTTCAATGTGACAGACCGGGCAACATTGAATGGGATCTTAGAGCGGACCGATGCCTATGCGACCGGTTCTGGCTTCTTGGATAGCCAGTCGGTGAATGGGATTACGGTTATCCCCTTGATAGATGATCTCAATAATAAAATGGTCTATGTCAAACGGGAAGAGGTAGATCTCTCACCAGTGGCTGAGAAGTTTGTCCAAGTCATGGAAGCCTACTTTGATGAGAAGAGGTAGGCAATGAAGAGAAAAGTAAGTATTTTTATTAGTATCCTCCTCTTGATTCTCCTAGATCAAGCGGTGAAGGGATATGTTGTCAAGGAGATCCCGTTAGGGGGTATGCGTCGCTTCATTCCCAAAGTGGTTAGTTTGACCTACCTCAAGAATTCTGGAGCGGCTTTCTCCATGTTAGAAAACCAACAGTGGTTCTTTACCATCATTACTTTGATTGCGATGGGGGCAGCCTTTGTCTATCTCTATCGTCATATCGAAGGTTCCATTTGGCTCTTGTTGGGATTGACCTTGATTATTTCTGGTGGTATTGGTAACTTTATTGACCGACTCCGTCAGGGCTTTGTCGTCGATATGTTCCACTTGGATTTTATGAATTTTGCCATCTTCAATGTAGCAGATATCTATTTAAGCATTGGGGTGGGACTGCTATTGATTTATCTTTTAAGAGAGGAAAGCCATGGAAGTTAGAGTAGAAGTCGCTGGAGCGCGACTGGATAAGGCCGTCTCAGAGTTGACTGAACTCTCACGTGGCTTGGCCAATGAGCAGATCAAAGAACGAAAGATCCTCGTCAATGGTCAAGTCAAAAAGGCTAAGTATACTGTAAAAGAAGGGGATGTTATCAGCTACGAAGTCCCTCAAATGGAAGAAGTGACCTACGAGGCAGAAGATATCCCCTTAGAGATTGTCTATCAGGATGCGGATGTCGCAGTGGTCAACAAACCCCAGGGCATGGTGGTCCATCCTAGTGCTGGCCATACCAGTGGGACCCTGGTCAATGCCCTTATGTATCACATCAAGGACTTGTCAGGGATCAATGGTGAGCTTCGTCCAGGAATCGTCCATCGGATTGACAAGGACACCTCTGGTCTCCTCATGGTGGCCAAGAATGATGCTGCCCATGTAGCCTTGGCAGATGAACTCAAGGCTAAGAAGTCTCTGCGCAAGTATTGGGCCATTGTCCATGGCAATTTGCCTAACGATCGGGGTGTCATCGAGGCGCCGATTGGGCGGAGTGACAAGGACCGCAAGAAGCAAGCTGTGACAGCCAAAGGGAAACCGGCCCTGACTCGCTTCCATGTCTTGGAACGTTTCGGGGATTATAGCTTGGTCGAACTGCAATTGGAGACAGGACGAACCCATCAGATCCGGGTTCACATGGCCTATATTGGTCATCCGGTCGCTGGTGACGAAGTCTATGGACCTCGCAAGACTTTGAAAGGCCATGGCCAGTTCCTCCATGCTAAGACCCTGGGCTTTACCCATCCTCGGACGGGAGAAGTCATGGAGTTTTCAGTGGAGGTGCCGGAAATTTTCCAAGAAACCTTGGAGCAGCTTCGTCAAGGATAAGCAGATCATCATCAAAACGAGTTTAACTCTTGTGGGTCAAACTCGTTTTTTTTATGGGTAAATGGGGGTTCCCTTGGTCCGCTCTTAGTATTTTTTAAGGCTTTCATGGTATAATGTTACAATCGAATACTCTGGAGAATGAAGGATATGAAGAATAAGAGAATTGTGTTTAAAGTGGGAACCTCTTCCCTGACCAATCAAGATGGGAGCTTGTCTCGGAGCAAGGTCAAGGCCATCACCCAGCAACTGGCTCTCTTACATGAGCAAGGGTATGAATTGATTTTGGTATCTTCGGGTGCGATTGCAGCTGGATTTGGTGCACTGGGCTTTAAGAAACGCCCGACCAAGATTGCGGATAAGCAGGCTTCTGCAGCAGTTGGCCAAGGTCTGCTGTTAGAAGAATATACCTCTAATCTACTGTTACGCGACATCGTTTCTGCCCAGGTCCTCTTGACCCAGGATGACTTTGTCGATCAACGCCGCTATAAAAATGCCCACCAGGCTCTCTCTGTCCTCTTGCAAAGGGGGGCTATTCCGATTATCAATGAGAACGATACAGTCTCGATTGAGGAGCTTAAGGTCGGGGATAACGATACCCTGAGTGCCCAAGTGGCAGCCATGGTCCAGGCGGATCTCTTGGTCTTGCTGACGGATGTGGATGGTCTTTATACAGGACATCCTCAAAAGGACCCGACTGCCAAACGCTTGGAGCGGATTGACTCAATCAGCAAGGACATTATCGAGATGGCCGGTGGAGCAGGCTCAAGTAATGGGACAGGAGGCATGCTGACAAAAATCAAAGCAGCCACCATCGCTACAGAATCAGGTGTTCCTGTTTACATTTGCTCGTCCCTGAAAGAAGATGCTCTTCTTGAAGCGTCAGAGAAAACTCAGGATGGTAGCTATTTTACAGCTCAGGACAAGTTTTTGCGTAATCAGAAACAATGGCTGGCCTTCTATGCCCCTAGCCAAGGGTCTGTATGGCTGGACCAAGGAGCGGTTAAGGCTGTCAAAGAAGAGGGTAAGAGTATCCTTGTGTCTGGTGTGGTAAAGGTTGAAGGAGCCTTCTCTTACTCCGATATTATCACGGTTCATGATGCAGAGACTGGACAGGTCATTGGGAAAGGGCGTACCCGCTTAGGGGCTGCAGCCATTAAGGATTTGCTCCATGGGCAAAAGCCAAAGGGCATCGTCATTCACCGGGATGATTGGATTACCATCACACCTGAGGTAGAACTCTTATTTACAGAATTTTAAAGGAGGGATTAGATGGAGACGATCGATCAGATTCGCCTGGCTAAACAGGCCAAAAAAAGTATTAATACTGCAACAAGTGATGAGAAAAATAAAGCCTTAAGAGCGATGGCCGACGCCTTGGTTGATGCCACAGCTGACATTTTGGCTGCTAATCAATTGGATATGGAAGCAGCTCAGGGTCGGATTTCGGAGGTGATGCTGGATCGCCTGCTCTTGACAGAAGAGCGCATTCAAGCCATGGCTGATGGGATTCTCCAAGTGGCTGCCCTACCCGATCCAGTGGGAGAACTCTTGGAGGAGCGGACCCTGGAGAACGGTTTGGTCATTCAGAAGAAACGAGTGGCCATGGGGGTCATTGGGATTATCTATGAAAGTCGTCCAAACGTGACCTCTGATGCAGCAGCCTTGGCCCTGAAAAGCGGGAGTGCTGTTGTCCTGCGCAGTGGCAAGGATGCCTATCAGACAGCCCATGCCATCGTTAGCGCCTTAAAAACAGGCTTGCAAGCGACCGCTATTGATCCTGCTGTCCTCCAGTTGGTCGAAGATACCAGTCGGGAGAGCAGTCTGGTCATGATGAAGGCCAAGGGGGATTTAGACCTTCTCATCCCACGTGGGGGAGCTGGCTTGATCCAGGCAGTTGTAGAGCAAGCAATTGTCCCTGTGATTGAGACAGGGACTGGGATTGTTCACGTCTATGTTGATCAAGCGGCAGATTTAGACAAGGCTCTCAGTATCATCCAGAATGCCAAGACCAGCCGACCATCTGTCTGTAATGCAATGGAAGTTCTCTTGGTGCATGAAGCTATTGCTGATGACTTTCTGCCACAAGTGAAGAAAGCCTTGGTAGACGAGGCTCAAGTACCAGTGGAGATGCGCTTGGATGCTCAAGCTCAGCAAATCATTGCAGGGACACCAGCTTCTGTGACTGACTTTGATACGGAATTCTTGGATTATGTCATGGCTGTCAAGGTGGTCCCTTCTGTAGAAGAGGCGATTGCTCATATTGAAGCCCACAGTACCCACCATTCAGATGCCATTGTCTCTGAAGATGCGACAGCCATTGAACTCTTCAGCAACCAGGTAGACTCGGCGGCCGTTTATGTCAATGCTTCGACCCGCTTCACAGATGGCGGAGAGTTTGGCCTAGGCTGTGAGATGGGCATCTCGACCCAGAAGTTGCATGCGCGTGGTCCCATGGGCTTGAGAGAGCTGACCAGTTATAAGTATCTGGTTACTGGAAACGGTCAAGTGAGGTAAGTCATGAAAGTAGCATTTATCGGACTTGGAAATATGGGAGCTAGTCTGGCCAAAGCGGTCGCAAAAGAAGTGGCTGCGAAAGATCTGCTTTTGGTCAACCGCTCCCCTCAAAAAGTGCAAGAGTTTATCGGCCAGTATGGGGGAACAGCGTCTGATCTTGAAGAGGCTTTTAAAGAAGCGGAGGTCATCTTCTTAGGGGTCAAACCCTACCAGATCTGTCCTCTTTTAGAAGAGTACCAAACTGTCCTGTCTCAACGCTCCAATCTCTTACTGGTGTCCATGGCTGCAGGCCTGGAATTGGACAAAATGGCGCGTGTGGTTAAAAATGACCGCGTGGGGCTCATTCGCATCATGCCCAATACGCCTGTAGCTATCGGTCAAGGGGTCATCAGTCTGGCCCGCTCTCAAGCAGTGACAGACCAGCAAGTAGCCCAAGTCAAGCAGCTCTTAACAAGAGCTGGAGCTCTCTATGAAATTGAAGAAACATTGATGGATCCTGCAACTGCTGTCGCAGGCTGTGGTCCAGCCTTTGTCTATCAGATGATTGAAGCCATGGCGGATGCAGGAGTATGCTTAGGGCTTACTCGAGAGCAAGCCTTGCAGATGGCGGCCCAGACCTTCCAAGGAGCTAGTCAAATGGTCCTAGAGACAGGCGAGCATCCAGCCCGCTTGCGAGATGCAGTTTGTAGCCCAGGTGGCTCTACCATCTCAGGAGTCAATCGCTTAGAACAAGTCGGCTTACGGGGCGACATTATTGCAGGAGTGGAAGCAGCCTACAAACGTACACAGGAAATGGGACAAGAGGCAGCGAAGAAATAGAAAAAAAGATTGGTTTTGGCCAATCTTTTTTTGCATTAAAGCGACTCTATCTCTACCAAACCATTTTCGGTCAGACGATAGATTTTTTGGCAGACTTCTTTGAGGAAGGTCCGGTCGTGAGAGACCGTGACTAGTCCGCCTGGGTAGTCTGCGAATAGGCGTCGAATTTCTGGTTGGGAAGTGGGGGAAAAATTGCGAGTAGGCTCGTCCAAGAGTAGAAATTGGGGACTTGTGAGGACTAGTTGTAGGAGAAAGAGTTTTCCCTGCTGGCCACCAGAAAGTTCAGAAATCGGATGATGCATTTCAGAATAGGTAAAGTTGAGGGAGGCTAAATGCAATTGAATGGTGTTGATTTCTTCGCGATCGCCTGAATGCTGTAAGAATTGAACGGGTGTCTGAGTCAGAGGGAGGCCTTCAGTGTAATCTTGAGGCATATAGGCAGTGCGGATGCTCTCATTCTTCTGTAGACTTTCCCATATCATTTTTAGGAAGGTGGATTTGCCCACACCGTTGGAACCGATAATCCCTATTTTATCCTGCCCTAGAAGAGTAAGGGAGAGGTTCTTGACCATGACCCGGTCACCAATTGCGAGCTCTTCCTGATCTAAGAGAAGGACTCGTTTTTGAGGAGACAAGGAAGTGAGGGGTGGGAAATGCAGATTGATGACTTCCTCATCATAGGGTTGGGAAGTCATGGATTGGAATTCTCGCTCGTAGCGCTTTTCTTGTGAGAGGAGGGACTTCATTTTCTTTGCAAGGAGACGTCCGGCAGTGCTATCCTTAGTGTTTCGTAAAGAAGTTTCGACTTGCTGACGGACGCGGCGATGCTTCTCCATTGTTTTCTTGTAGGTTCGTTGATCATTGGCAGCTTGCTGAGTCTGTTGCTTGAATTGTTGCTCCCTCTGGCTACTGTAGTCTTGATAACCTAAGTGCTCTACAATGGTTTCAGCCTCCTTGCGGTGTTTGATCTGTCTTAGGTGGATGATCGTATCCGCCGTCTGAGTCAAAAAATCCTCATGATGGGAAATAAATAGGATGGTTTGGGGGCTCGTTTGGATCATCTGTTGGAGCCAGTCCAGGGTTTCCAAATCTAGATCGTTTGAAGGTTCATCTAAAAATAGCAATTCATGAGGACGGCAAAGTTCGTGAAGCAGTTGGACTTTGAGGGCTTCTCCTCCAGATAGACTTCCAATAGCTTGGTCGCTTGCAAAGCGGTCGCTATCAAATTGCAATTGATCAGCCAGTCTGTAGAGGGTGGCATAGTCTAGCTCGTCTTCTCCAAAAAAATATTCTTCTAAGCTTTTTCCCTTCAAGGCTTCCGGCAAAGTCTGGGGAATATAGGCATAGGAGTGAAAGGAAGTGGTGATTTCGCCTTCTATGGTCAGATAATCTGGTAGGGATTTTGGGGACATAAGGACATGAAGCAAGGAAGATTTTCCATTTCCTTCTTCGCCAATAATGGCAACTTTTTCTCCCTCATGAATGGTTAGGGACAGATCACGAACCAAATCGCGTAAATCTTTTGTATGGCGGATGGTAAGGTGGGATAGTTTTAGCATAAGATTCCTTTCTACTGGGACAAAAAACAGCTCTACCTATTTAGTAGAGCTGTATTCATGTGGAACCCAAGCAGAAAAAGACCTTATTTAGCCAACACAAGGTTGGAAATTAGGCGAGAGGGTACACAAAAAGAGATAGAACAAGCAGTCCACTAAATAAAGTATCTTATTTAACGAAACTTAGTTGTTCATATCTCCTTACCTCCGAATGTGATTAGCTTTATTCTAATCCTTTCATTCCTTCTTGTCAAGGAAATCCTTGTTTCCCCCTCTTTTTTCTGCTCGGGCTTTGGTCGGAAATGTGGTATAATAAAGGTTATGCAAGCTAAACCGTCTTCTGCCTATGTGCATATTCCATTTTGTACCCAGATTTGTTATTATTGTGACTTTTCTAAGGTTTTTATCAAGAATCAACCGGTCGATGCCTATCTGGAACACTTAATCCAGGAGACTCGATCCTATGAGATTGGCAAACTGCGTACTCTCTACATTGGTGGAGGGACACCGACAGCTCTATCTGCCCAGCAACTGGCCTATCTCTTGACAGAATTGCCCAAGTTCATGGACCTATCGGAGGTAGAAGAGTTTACCATCGAGGCCAATCCAGGAGATTTGGATCCGGATAAGATTGCGGTCCTCAAGGACTCTCAGGTCAATCGGGTCTCTCTGGGTGTCCAAACCTTTGATAACAAGATGCTGAAAAAGATCGGACGGAGTCACCAGGAGCAGGATATCTATGACAATATCCGCCACCTCAAGCAGGCTGGCTTTGATAACATTTCTATCGACTTGATCTATGCTCTGCCGGGTCAGACCATGGACCAGGTCAAGGAAAATGTCGCCAAGGCGATCGACTTGGACATCCCCCATATGAGTCTCTATAGTTTGATTTTAGAAAACCACACGGTCTTTATGAATCGGATGAGACGAGGCAAGCTTCCTCTGCCCAAAGAAGAGCTGGAAGCAGAGATGTTCGAGTACATCATTGAAGAGCTGGAAAAAGCAGGCTTTGAACATTATGAGATTTCTAATTTCTCTAAGCCTGGCTTTGAAAGTCGGCACAATCTGGTCTACTGGGATAATGCAGAATACTATGGTCTAGGAGCAGGAGCTTCAGGCTATGTGGACGGGATTCGCTACAAGAATCATGGGCCTATCCGGCATTATCTGGTGGCTGTTGAGGCAGGTAAGGCTCGGATAACAGAGGAGCACCTGACACTGGAAGAGAAAATGGAAGAGGAGTTGTTCCTCGGTCTACGGAAAAAGACAGGTGTGTCCAAGGCACGTTTTGAAGAAAAATTTGGTGTCTCCTTTGACCAACGCTATGGACAAGTGGTGGCCAGTCTGACGGAGCAGGGACTCTTGGTTCCAGATGACAAGCAGGTTCGGATGACCAAGAGAGGCTTGTTCCTTGGAGATACCGTAGCAGAGAAATTTATATTGGAGTAAACGATGGCTAAAATTTATCAGTATGACATGAAAGTTCCTTTTGATATGAGCGATGTGAATGGCTTTATCAAGATGCCACAGCTGATTCTCCTGTCCTTGCAGGTCTCAGGCATGCAGTCCATGGAGCTGGGTATCAGTGACAGGGACCTGCTCGAGCAGCGCAATCTAGTCTGGATCATCACCGACTATGACATCACGGTTCACCGCCTACCAGTCTTTGATGAGCAGATTACCATTGAGACCCAGGCCCTGGCCCACAACCGTCTCTTTTGCTACCGTTCCTTTGTCGTTAGAGACCAGAATGGGGAAGCCATCGTAGAAATGGTGGCGACTTTTGTCTTGATGGATCGGGACAGTCGTAAGGTCCAATCCGTACCAGAGGAAGTCACTGCCCCATATGACTCCCCATTTGAGAAGAAGATCCGCCGTGGTCCACGCTATCCAGAACTGAATGGAGCCATGGAGCAGGACTACCATGTGCGTTTCTATGATTTGGACATGAACGGCCATGTCAACAACAGCAAGTACCTAGACTGGGTCTTTGAAGTGATGGGAGCGGAATTCCTAACCCAGCATATCCCCAAACGGGTCCATCTTAAGTATGTCAAAGAAGTATTACCTGGAGGCATGATCACCTCTAGTGTCGAGCGAGAAGGAATGGTCAGCAACCATGTCATCTCATCAGAAGGGCAAATCCACGCCCAAGCCCTCATCACTTGGGAAGAAATAGATAAGGAAACATTATGGAAAAACGAAGATTAAAACAAAAAAAAGAAGACTTAATGGAGGTTCAACGACGGGTTGTTGCCTATGCTCGTCGTAAGAAAAATCCCCTCTATGTATTGGGAGATGGTTTCTTGACCTTAGTCGCAGCCTTTTATATCTTTATTGAGGAAGCGATTCAATTTATACGCTATCGATTGAGTTTTGAAGCCTTTCTTCGGTTTCTTAAGGAAGATGTACGCTGGTATCGTGTCTGGATTCATTTGACTTTGGCTTTTATCCTGCCTGTTGTCGTCTTCTCCTTGAGTATCACCAGTCAATCAGGAAGCTTCTGGAGTAACTTCTTTGACAAGCTCTCCCAAGGTGTCCTCTTCAGTACGACTATCAGCCTCGCAGCGACCTTAATGACAGACTTCATTGAGACCATGAAGCCTATCCAGGCCGAGAAAGAAAGCAATGAGAAAAAAGAAACCGGCGTCTATACCATTACCATTGATCAGGCTAAGATTGGTGGCTTAATGGTGACCATCGTCATCTTGATGATTTCCTCCTTCCTCTTTACTCAGGCTGGAAAAGCAAGTATCAATTTCTTCGGTCTGGTCCTACAATTTGTCTTATATGGAGCTTGCTTGCTTTTGTATGGAGCAGGAGGCAAGTTTCAAGGTCAGGAGAAAGTAGCAGAGGATGCAAGTGAAAAAGGAGATCAAGAATTCCATGACTTATAAGGGTTATTTAATTGACTTAGACGGAACCATCTACAAGGGCAAAGAGCGGATCCCAGCTGGGGAAGCCTTTGTCCACGAATTGCAAGAGCGTCAGATTCCCTATCTCTTTGTGACCAACAATACTACCCGGACGCCGGAAATGGTCCAAGAAATGCTGGCAGGCCAGTTCAATATCGAAACGCCACTGGATACCATCTATACAGCAACACTAGCAACCATCGATTATATGGTGGATATGAATCTTGGGAAAACTGCCTATGTCATTGGAGATGTAGGCTTGAAACAAGCCATTGCTGAAGCAGGCTTCGTCGAAGATACGGTGAATCCAGCCTATGTCGTGGTGGGTCTCGACTGGGAAGTGGACTATGAGAAATTCTCTATCGCGACTTTGGCCATTCAAAAGGGAGCCCATTTCATCGGGACAAATCCTGACCTCAATATCCCGACAGAACGGGGAATGATGCCAGGGGCGGGTGCTCTAAATGCCCTAATCGAAGCGGCAACGCGCGTGAAGCCGACCTTTATCGGTAAGCCCAATGCCATCATCATGGATAAGGCCATCGCTCACCTGGGACTAGAGCGCGAAGAAGTGGTCATGGTAGGAGACAATTACCTAACCGACATCCGAGCAGGGATTGACAATGGCATCCCTACTTTGCTGGTGACCACTGGCTTTACCAAGCCAGAAGAAGTGCCAGACCTGCCCTTGCCACCAACGCATGTCCTATCTAGCTTAGCGGAGTGGGATTTCGATGCGTGACCGGTTAAACGTAACGGGCTTTGTCCTCTGGCTCTTAGCAACGGTGATTTTGGGGACCATTCTAGTAGCCTGGATGATCTATCCCATGGAGATCAGCTGGTTACGAATTCAGAATCGGACCGGTTTGACCCCTGCAGTCATCCAGAAAAACTTTCAGATCCTCATGCAGTATTTGACCAGTCCTTTTACCTGGAAGCTGGAAATGCCGGATTTTCCATCCTCTCCAGATGGGCTTCATCATTTCCAAGCAGTCAAATACCTCTTTCACCTGACCCAGGCTCTGTTCCTGGTCTTATTGCCAGTGGCTATACGATTTATTCGAACAGTGATGCGTAAGGGCTATGCAGGCCTCTATCGCCACTTATTTGGCTGGATGGTTCTCTTGCCGATTGTCATAGGAGGAGGGACCCTCTTTATTGGCTTTGATCAATTCTTTACCCTCTTTCATCAAGTCCTCTTTGTCGGAGATGCTACCTGGCTCTTTGATCCCTATCGGGATCCGATTATTTTAGCGCTTCCGGAGGACTATTTCCTACATTCCTTTCTGATTTTCTTTGTTCTCTATGAAGGGGCTTTTGGATGGTGCTACGGGTGGAGTCGGAAAACAAAAACAGTAGATTAGTGGAGTGAATGGATGAAACAGTTCAATCGATTTATAGATCCCAAAAAGGATTTGGGAAGCTTTTCAGGGATGGTTTGCCTCTATCTCTTGGTCATGGTCTTTGTCAGCATCATTTCAACCTTTGTCATTACCCTCTTTATGTTTGGACGGTATGGATTGGAGATGGCAGAGAAGCAGGAGTATGTAGAAAAAATCATCAATGGGAATGGGATTAGCTATCTGATATCTGTCAGTATCGGTGTCCTACTATTTGCCCTTTATCGGCAAGGGTCCCTCTTTAAAGGAGATGTGAGACAAAAGGGACGCAAGATGACCTGGCAGACTTTCTTAGTGTTCATTGCCTTCTTGGGGTTTGCTCAGTTGGCTTCTAGCGCCTTATCTCAACTCTTAGACCACATGATGGGAACCCTGGGCTTTTTCAAGCCTCAAGAGGATATGTCTGAGCAACTCAGCCAGTCTTGGAGTCTCTTGCTCTATGCGACCCTGATTGGTCCCATCACAGAGGAGTTGGTTTTCCGGGCCGCTGGACTGAGAGCCTTAGAAAAGTATGGAAAAGTCTTTGCGATCGTCATGACAGCCTTGGCTTTTGGAATGTTCCATGCCAATTTTGATCAGTTGTTCTTTGCGACGATTATCGGCTTTGGCTTTGGTTATTTGACCTTCGAGTATTCGATCTGGTGGGCTATTTTCTACCATATCTTTAACAACCTAGTCCTCTCTCAAGGGCTTCATTACCTCGGCACGCATGTCAATATGAATGTAGCCGAGTGGGTTCAAATTCTTGTCTTTTTAGGGGGAACCATCGCCTTTACCATCGTCTTGATTTTAAAGAGAAAAGCTATTTTTCACTACATTCAAGAAAACCGACCAGCACCAGGCGTCTTCCAAAGAAGCATGTATTCCTTCTGGTTCTGGGTCTTGGTCCTTGGGACAACTCTTATGTCCTTACTTCCTTACCTAAGAGGCTATTAATATCAAGAGGGATCGTTTTAGCTCTCTCTCAAATTGAAGATAAAATCTTCTGAAAAACTTTCCTTAGGTGAGTACGGACGTCAGCGAACTTCGAAGAAGTTCCATGACTAATTATTG
>NZ_JVIQ01000027.1:0-2512 GCF_001072745.1 Streptococcus sp. 400_SSPC
GAAGAAGTTCCATGACTTAGTTTTGGACCCTAGGTTCCAAAACTCCCGAGTGCTAGAAACAATTGTGTTTCTAGCACTTTTCTCACGGCGGAAAGTTTCAGTAGATGATTGAATAATTCTTACGAATAAATTTTTAAATTTTTATAGAATTTATTTGATTTGTAAGGAAGAGCAGATTGTCTATGCTCTCAAGCACTCCCGCGGGAGTGCTTTTGTTGTGTCGATAAGGCAAGTCTCCAATTACATTTCTTAATACATTTCCTATTCATCTGGCCGGTATTCCAGGATATCTCCTGGCTGGCAGTCGAGTTCTTTGCAGATGGCTTCAAGGGTGGTGAAGCGGATGGCTTTGGCCTTACCGGTTTTGAGGATGGAGAGGTTAGCAGTCGTGATGCCGATTTTGTCGGCTAGCTCATTGGATTTCATTTTTCGCTTGGCTAGCATGACATCTAAATTGACGATAATCATGGCACCCTCCTTAAATGGTTAGCTCATTTTCTTCGGCGATCTCAATCCCTCTCTCTAAAATCTTGCCAGAGACCCAGACGATTGGAACGGCAAGGAGAAGCCCTGTGTTAAAGGTAAATTGGAAAGTGAAGGGAAGGAGATAAGCATCGCCACTGGTTTCAAGTGTGCCAGACATAAAGGACAAGACCAAGAGAATCTTCCAAGCTCGGTTGCAAAGATCAATGTTGGAGTGAGAAAAGATCTTTTCTTGGTAGAGATTTTGGAGGAAGCTACGAATGGTGATGAGAAGAAAAATATAGATAGCGCTTGAGGCTAGTGGGAAGAGCAACTGCCAGAGAGGTTGCGGATGTTTGGGGAAGAGTTTGATGCCATTCACATCAAAGGACAGGCGCCCTGATTGAATAAGATCCTTAAACACTCCCATCCGGGAAAGCAGGTGGACGACCAGTGCAGCCACGGTCATAAAGCCACAGAAGTAAATGAAAGCCGTTAAGACTTCAATGACATTTTTTAAGGTTTTTGAGTTTTTCATCGCAAGCCTCCTTAAATTTTTTTATTTTTCACTTATAGTATACTCCTTATAAAAAATAAGTCAATAAAAAAGTATCGAAAAACGATAAAAAATTTATGAATTTCAGTCAAAATTTGCTTTAAATAGAATTTAAGGTATACTATTAGGTAACTACCATTTCAAGGAGGTATTGAAATGATCAAAAAATTAGATAAGAAATATCTTTGGATGATCATCGCTTTTGTGAGTGCAGTGGTTCTAATCGGAGGAGTCTATCTCTACTCTAGCTCTAATATTCAACCGGATCATCAAAAAGAGTTCAATCAGACCTCGAAGACCTCGTCTTCATCTAAGGAAAAAGCCATCGATCTATCTGGTGAATATGTCTCTAGTGCGCGTGATAAGGCCAAGATTCAAAAAGATGGGAAATCTTGGAAGATTGATTACGAGACAGAAGATGGTCCTGTATCAGCAACTTTCTCAACGGATTTCAAAGTAGAAGGAGCCAATAAAGTTTCTACTAGTCAGATGAAAAAGTCAGATGGAAATAAGGATTTCACCATCACTGTGCGTATCTTTAAATACAAAACAGATAAAGCCCCCCTTATTACGGTAACTATGTCAGACAAAGACCCCGATCATGAGATGGTCTTTGCCAATCAGAAGGATTTCTTTAAATCGACGAATCCAGATGATGCGGTATTGGATGGGGATTTGACAACCTTCGCGGGAAGCTATTCCAATGAATCTATTGAACAGCAGATTGCGGATTCCGGCTTTAAGCTGTATGGCTATAGTCCAGAAGATTACTATAATCACCGGACTACTGTCTTTCCTTCTATCTACTCTGATCAGGATAAGGGATGGAGCTTCTGGAGTGGAGCTACCAATGTCCAATTTGTCCTCAATAAAGATAAGAAACCTAAGAAAGCTGGATCAACCTATCAGGTTTACTTTGTCCAAGCTGGAACAACTGGAGCAAGTACTGGTCAAGAATTGATTGTCACCTTGATTCCTGAAAATGTTCAAGGTCCTGATGGCGTCGTTTCACCTCTGAGACGTATCTTCTACCATCAAGCCTCCTTCCAAGCCTACCAGGACAAATGGTGGGAAGCTTACCCAGAGCCTAAGAAGGAAGTAGACCTTGATATTGCGGCCATCAATAGTGGAGACTTCTCAAGTCTGGCAGGGACATGGCGCAATGCTAAAGGCCAGGAGATGGTCATTCAAGAAGATGGAACTGTGAAAGGTCAAGGAAGATTAAAAGCAGTGCCGAACTCGGATAAGACAAGTAAAGTCCCTTATGTAGATCTACGTGTGGGAGAAACAGGAGTGGCAGTTGGCCTCTTTAAGATTGGTTTTGAAAATCCTGATGGAGACCAGTCAGATAAGAGCAAACCTCGCTTGGTTGTTACCCAATCAGCTGGGAACTATCCAGCAGATCAATACTTCTATCGTCAATAAGAAGCGAAAGAGAGTGGGACAGAAATCGGTAATTCGTTAGAATTCGATTTCGTCGTCCCACCTCCGCAC
>NZ_JVIQ01000028.1:0-260 GCF_001072745.1 Streptococcus sp. 400_SSPC
AGTACGGACGTTAGGTGAAATTATCCAGTGGATGATTTCAGCAATCCAGGAAGTTCCATGACTAAATCAAGATACTAAGGGCGTCTTCGGATAAAGTCAAAATAGGAAGTTTGACGCAGAATCTTTTGATTCTAGGAAAGCTTATCTTTTTGACACAATCCGCAGCCAGTGTTCAATTAGTTTTGAACCTAAAGTTTCAAAACTCCCGAGTGCTAGAAACAATCGTGTTTCTAGCACTTTTCTCACGGCGGAAAGTTTCA
>NZ_JVIQ01000029.1:0-22480 GCF_001072745.1 Streptococcus sp. 400_SSPC
CTGCGTCTTGCTCGATAATCCAAAGACAATTGAGAGGCTAGGACTTTTGTCCCAGCCTCTTTTGTTTTAAAGACGATACAAATCTTCTACAATGGCCGCTACTTTTTTGATATCCCCTAGCATTCCTCTCATCTCAAAGTCTGCTAGCATAGGGAAACCAAAGCGTTGGCTGTACTGCTTGGCCGTTAGGCAATATTGATTGTTGAAGTTGCGATTTCCTGATCCTACAACTCCCAAGCATTTAGTGGCATTGTCTCCATAGGCGATAAAGTCTGCTACATCGGTCGTTAAAATTTCCACATCTCCATTATCAACACCATTTCCTCCTTCTAGGTAGGTCGGCAAAAAGGCGATAAAAGGTGTATCAACTTCAAAGAAGGGCTTCCCTTCTTTGACTAGGTCTTTGACATGGATTTTTTCAATGACCAAGTCAGGGTACTGCTCCCATAGATAATCACTGAGACGACGAACAAAACTTTCAGTATTGCCACTTAAACTGATATAGACAAAACATACTTTCATTTTCTTCTCCAATCAGACCAGCTCCTCTTCTTTGTTCCAGACTTGAGGAGTTTTTTAATGCTATGATCTAAGCTTGAAGGTCGCTAGCTGGTCTATTTTTCAATTTGTAGAGGAGGATTCCCAAGTAAACAAGGGCTACAACCACACTCAAGACAAGTGCATATAAGCTAGAAGCCTGCAACAAGGTCCGCAATTTGTCTGACGTGATCACAGACATAGAAGAACGATAAGACAAGAAATTATGCAAGCTCATTAAGACAAAGGCACCAATCTGTCCCATATAGGCATAGGTCGCCTTAACAATATCCTTTTTAGACAGGAAGAAATAGGCAACTGCAATCAAGCCCCCAATCAAAAGAGATAGCAACAACCAAGCAATCGGTCCGCGTAAGGCTACGATTAATTTCTCAAGGAAGGCTTTGTATTCTTCCCGTTCAAGAGCAGTGGTTAAGTTCAAAGAAGCTGCCATTTCATCTGTGAGCTCCACTTTAGCCAATCCAAAGAAGGACTGAGCAGTTAATAGAGTTCCCATCGCTGATAGAGCTAGCAAGACATACATATAAATTGGATTTTTCTTCATTGTATTTCCTCGTTTCTAATATCCATAGTATTTATTATAACGTGAACCTTAGGGAAGCGCAAGTTTAGATTTTCCCAGCGATCCTGTTCTAAAAAAGCTCCCTCTAAATCAGGATATGATTCAAAAGGAGCTCTTCTTTCTAAGTATATTGCTTCTAGAATGTCGAAAACAAATTAGTTCAAGTGCCAGATATCTTCGTTGTACTGAGCGATGGTACGGTCAGATGAGAAGAATCCTGCTTTGGCAATGTTGACGATGACTTTATCCAACCATGCGTCACGGTCTTCGTAGTCAGCCAACATTTGCTCTTTGACTTTGATGTAGTCTTCCAAGTCAAGAAGGGTCATGAACCAGTCTTTGTTGATCAACTCATTGTGAAGACGAGACAAACGTTCTTGGTTACCAACTGCAAGAACAGCGTCGCTGATGATAAAGTCAACCAATGGTTTGATCGCTTCACGAGCGTAGAATTCGCTTGATTTGTATGCTGATTTTGCGTAAAGGTCGATAACAGTTTCTGAATCTTCACCGAAGATATAGATGTTTTCGTCTCCAACCAACTCAGCGATTTCCACGTTAGCTCCGTCCATAGTACCAAGCGTCAAAGCGCCGTTCAACATGAATTTCATGTTACCAGTACCTGAAGCTTCTTTAGAAGCCAATGAGATTTGTTCTGAGATATCACATGCTGGGATCAAGAAGCTTGCTGCAGTCACGTTGTAGTTTTCAACCATCACTACTTGCAAGTGTGGAGCTACTGCTGGGTCGTTTGCAATGACTTCTGACAAGCAAAGGATCAAGTGGATGATATCTTGAGCGATGGTGTAGGCAGGAGCTGCTTTACCACCAAAGAAGACTGTGATTGGACGAGCAGGGATATTACCAGCCTTGATGTCCAAGTATTTGTGGATGACATACAAAGCGTTCATTTGTTGACGTTTGTACTCGTGAAGACGTTTGATTTGGATATCAAAGATAGAATTTGGATTGATTTCCACACCTTGGTGATCTTTCAAGTGACGAGCCAATTTACGTTTGTTGTGGGCTTTGATGTTTTCCAATTTTTCTTTGACAGCAGCTTTATCTTCGTATGAGAGAAGGTCTTCCAACTTAGAAGCATCATGGTGCCAGTCACGTCCAAGGATCTCATCCAAGTAGTGAGACAAGCTTGGGTTGGCATGCATAAGCCAACGACGGAAGGTAATTCCGTTTGTTTTGTTGTTGAATTTTTCTGGGTAAAGGTCGTAGAAGGCCTTCAACTCTGAGTTCTTCAAGATTTCAGTGTGAAGAGCTGCAACCCCGTTTACACTGTATCCATAGTGGATATCCATGTGGGCCATGTGGACACGATCGTGTTCATCAATGATTTGAACAGCTGGATCTTTGTGTTCAGCACGAACACGACGGTCCAATTCTTCAATGATTGGTACCAAGTGAGGAACCACTTCTTGCAAGAATTCAAGTGGCCATTTTTCAAGGGCTTCTGCAAGGATTGTGTGGTTAGTGTAAGCGGTCATGCTACGAACGATAGAGATAGCTTCATCCATTTCGATACCGCGTTCAGTCAAGAGACGGATCAACTCAGGAATGACCATAGATGGGTGAGTATCATTGATTTGTACAACTGCGTAGTCAGCAAGGTCATGCAAGTTGCTTCCTTTTTCGATCGCTTCGTCGAGGATCAATTGTGCACCGTTTGAAACCATGAAGTATTGTTGGAAAATACGGAGCAATTCCCCTTGACGGTTACTATCATCTGGGTAAAGGAAAAGAGTCAAGTTGCGAGCGATATCTGTCTTGTCAAAGTTGATACCATCTTCAATGATGGATGAATCAACTGAATCCAAGTCAAACAAGCGCAAGCGGTTCTTGGTTTCGATCTTGTAACCAGGTACATCGATATCATAAAGCGTAGAAGTCAATGTAAAGTGTGCAAATGGCACTTGGTAGCTACGGCTTGAACGAACGAGCCAGCTTTGGTCAGTCAACCACGCATTTGGAATCGTTTCTTGTTGGTTGTTTTTAAGAACTTGTTGGAACAAACCAAAGTGGTAGTTCAAACCAACCCCATCCCCTGTCAAACCAAGGCTTGAGATAGAGTCGATAAAGCAGGCTGCCAAGCGTCCCAAACCACCGTTACCAAGTGATGGTTCCAATTCCACTTCTTCAACTTCGATCAAGTCTTTGCCAGCATCAGCCAATTCTTTTTTGACATCATCGTACAGACCCAAGTTGATCAAGTTGTTTGACAAGAGTTTACCAATCAAGAACTCAGCTGAGATATAGTAAACTTTTTTCTTACCAGTATTTAATTTCTTTTGGGCACTTGCTTGCTTGGTGTAATTAAGCAAAGCAATGTACAATTCTTCGTTTGAACATTCTGCAATTGTTTTTTGATAATGATCAATCACATATTTTTGTAATGATTCCATGGTTAAGTGTCTCCTTGTGTTTTGATTAGATAGGGGGAAAGATTATTTTTCTGCTTTTTTCGCTTCTTCTTTCACCAAGTCAGTATTTTCACGACGATAGATAGTTGTGAAATCAAGCAATTCTTGCTCGACAGCAGGAGTCAATTGATCCGCTGTCATCCGCCATGCCCAGTTGCCACCAAGGGTAGATGGGAAGTTCATACGAGCTGAGCCATCCAACTCTAACAAATCTTGCATGGTAGCGATGGCCATAAAGCTGACTGAAGCAAAGACGGTACGAAGCATCGCATGTGGAACAGATTCGTATTCTTTACGGTTGGTGTAACGAGCAAGGTACTCACGAGTTGGATCGTCAATTTCATTGCGATACCACCCAAGAACAGTGTTATTATCGTGTGTTCCTGTATACATAACTGAGTTGTTTGGTGCCAAGTGAGGGCTGTCGATACTTTCATCGTCAGGATTGAAGGCAAATTGAAGGATCTTCATGCCTGGGAAGCCTGTGCGCTCACGAAGCTCAATGACTTCGTCAGTCATGAAGCCAAGGTCTTCTGCGATGATGTTCAAATCACCAAGTTCTTCTTTCACTGCGGCAAAGAGTTTGTAGCCAGGACCTTTAACCCATTTACCTGGTGCTGCTGTATCAGAACCAGCTGGGATTTCCCAGTAAGATTCAAAGCCACGGAAGTGGTCAATCCGCACGATGTCGTAGATCTTGAAGCTCTCACGCAAGCGTTCAATCCACCATTTGTAACCATCTTTGTCCATTGCTTCCCAGTCATAGATTGGGTTGCCCCAAAGCTGACCAGTTGCTGAGAACTCATCTGGTGGGCATCCTGCGATGCAGGTTGCTTTTCCATTTTCATCTGTTTTAAAGAGATGAGGATTTGCCCACATATCGCTTGAATCTTCCGCTACGTAGATTGGCATATCACCTACGATCTCAATATGGTTGTCGTTAGCGTATGCTTTCAATTTCAACCATTGTTTGAAGAAGAAATACTGTGTTACTCGATGGTAAGTCAATTTGTCTTCCAATTGAGCGCGATATGAAGTAAGGGCTTCTGGTTGGCGTGCACGAATCGCAGCGTCTGGCCATTCTGTCCATGCTTTTAATTCAAAGTGCTCTTTAATAGCCATGTATTCAGCAAATAATTCCAACCAAGCTGCATTTTCTTCAGCAAAACGGCTGAAGTCATCCCAATCACCGTTTTCAATAAAAGCTTTAACCGCTTTTTCTAGAAGAGGACGACGTTGTTCGAAGATCTTCGCATAGTCTACTTCTGTTGGGTCTTGACCAAAATCAACACCTTCGACATCGGATGCATCCAAGAGCCCTTGATCGATCAAGAGATCGAAGTCAATAAAGTGGGTGTTGCCTGCAAAAGCCGAGAAGGATTGATAAGGAGAATCTCCATAACTGGTTGTTCCGAGAGGCAAAATTTGCCAATACCGTTGCTTAGTCCGAACAAGGAAATCGACAAAATCGTAAGCTGCTTGACCAAACGAACCGATTCCATACTTCCCAGGCAAGGATGAAATGTGCATCAAGACACCACTTTGGCGTTTTTTCATTGAGGGTACCACCTTTAGTTT
Source organism: Streptococcus sp. 400_SSPC (assembly GCF_001072745.1). Taxonomy (NCBI): domain Bacteria; kingdom Bacillati; phylum Bacillota; class Bacilli; order Lactobacillales; family Streptococcaceae; genus Streptococcus; species Streptococcus sp. 400_SSPC. The sequence continues at coordinate 5,131 of NZ_JVIQ01000029.1, forward strand.
AATATTTTTTGTTTCGAAGAAAAATAGACCAACTTTCTACTCTAATCCAGTTCTCATTCCGACTTTTAGAAGGGTTAGGAATAGTGCAATTGTCAGAAATAGAAAAAAATTTAACCTATTTATAAATGACCCTAGATCATCTTTATGCAACGTTTAAGGAAAACGTTTGCGTTACGTGTCCATTATAAAGTATTCTTGTCGTTTATGCAAGAGGTTTCCTAAACTTTTATGATTTTTTCTGCAGGTTCACCCCACGCCTAGTTTATCCTTTTCTTATTTTCTTGTCAACTATTTGTGTGTATTTAATAGAAGATAAAAAATTTTTAATTTTTTTTTGCACAAAGAACTTGCAAACGTTTTCTTCCTGTGATATACTATTCGTGTTAAGAAAAACGTTTGTCTAAAACGTTTTCAACTAATAATATTATTTTTATTCTTTAGGAGGAATAAATCATGAAACGCACAATTCTTCGAAGCGCTGCTGTACTTGGTACAGTTGGATTCGCATCACTTCTTTTGGTAGCTTGTGGAGGCAAAAAAGACGACTCTGCTGCTTCTGAAAACGAGTTGACAGTCTACGTTGACAATGGTTACAAAGCTTACATGGAAGAAGCTGCGAAAGCTTTTGAAAAAGAAAGTGGAACAAAAGTAACGATCAAGACAGGTGACGCTCTTGGTGGATTGGACAAATTGTCTCTTGACAACCAATCTGGTAAAGCTCCAGACGTTATGATGGCACCATACGACCGCGTAGGTGGTCTTGGTAACGACGGTCAATTGGCTGAAGTGAAATTGAACAAAGACAGCAAGACCGACAAAACAACTGAATCACTTGTAACAAACGGTGGTAAAGTATACGGTGCACCAGCAGTTATCGAAACATTGGTTCTTTACTACAACAAAGACCTCATGCAAGAAGCTCCAAAAACATTTGGTGAACTTGAAGAATTGGCAAAAGACAGCAAGTATGACTTCGCTGGCGAAGCTGGTAAAAACACTGCCTTCCTTGCTGACTGGACAAACTTCTACTATGCATATGGACTTCTTTCAGGTAACGGTGGATATGTCTTCGGTAAAGATGGTACAGATCCAAAAGATGTTGGTTTGAACAACCAAGGTGCGATCGATGGTATCGAATACGCGAAAACTTGGTATGCTAAATGGCCTAAAGGATTGCAAGACACTAAAGGTGCTGCAAACTTCATCCAAACTCAATTCCAAGAAGGTAAGACAGCTGCCATCATCGATGGTCCATGGAAAGCATCTTCATTGAAAGAAGCAAAAGTAAACTACGGTGTAGCAACTATCCCTACTCTTCCAAATGGAAAAGCTTACTCTGCCTTCGGTGGTGGTAAAGCTTGGGTTATCCCTGCAGGTGCTAACCACCCTGAAGCAGCTCAAAAATTTGTAGACTTCTTGACTTCAACTGATCAACAAAAAGCTTTCTACGATAAGACAAACGAAGTGCCAGCTAACACAGAAGCTCGTGAGTACGCTGTTGGTAAAAACGATGAATTGACAACTGCCGTTGTTAAACAGTTTGAAAATGCACAACCAATGCCAAACATCTCTGAAATGAGTACTGTTTGGGATCCAGCTGCAACTATGCTCTTCGACGCTGTAAGTGGTAAGAAATCTTCTAAAGATGCTGCTGACGATGCTGTGAAATTAATCAAAGAAACTATCGAACAAAAATTCGGTGGCAAGTAATACAGTTCCCAAGGGGCTGGGAATCTTTCCCAGCCTTTCGCTGTGATGTGGCCTCTGGTCGCTCACTTATAAGGAGTCGATATGGAAACACAACAAAATCCCAAAAAGGCAATGTGGCTATCCCTCATTCCTGGCTTGGGACAAATCTATAACAAACAGAAAGCAAAAGGATACATCTTCCTTGGTGTAACACTTGTCTTTCTCGCATACTTTTTCGGTATTGGTTTGGAGGAATTGTCTAAACTAATTACCCTCGGTACTGTCCGTGGAAAAGATAATTCTCTTTTTATCTTAATTCGTGGTGCCTTCCACTTAATTATCACCGTCGTTTATTTGATGTTCTACGCCTTGAATATCAAAGATGCGGGTACTGTAGCTAAGCGGATTAATAACGGTATTCGAGTGCCGAAGACCCTAAAAGAGATGGTGAATGCTATCTATGAAAATGGCTTCCCATATCTCTTGATCATCCCTTCTTATATTGCCATGACCTTTGCAATCATCTTCCCTGTTTTGGTTACCTTGATGATTGCCTTTACCAACTACGACTTTAAGCATACAGCTCGTTTTACGCTCCTTGATTGGATCGGACTTCAAAACTTCACCAACATGTGGACTTTGAGTACCTTCCGTTCTGCCTTTACATCTGTATTGGGCTGGACCTTGATCTGGGCCTTGGCAGCTTCTACTCTTCAAATCGTTCTTGGTATCCTAACGGCTATTATTGCCAACCAACCATTCATTAAAGGAAAACGCATCTTCGGTGTTATCTTCCTTCTTCCTTGGGCGGTTCCTGCCTTCATTACGATCTTGACATTCTCAAACATGTTCAACGATAGTATCGGGGCCATCAATGCGCAAGTCCTTCCGCTCTTTGCGAAGATTTTCCCATTCTTGGATGGGGTTCTCATTCCTTGGAAAACTGATCCTACCTGGACGAAGATTGCTTTGATTATGATGCAAGGTTGGCTCGGCTTCCCTTACATTTACGTCTTGACACTCGGAATCTTGCAATCTATTCCAAACGACCTTTACGAAGCAGCCTATATTGATGGGGCCAACGCTTGGCAAAAATTCCGCAACATTACCTTCCCAATGATTTTGGCGGTTGCGGCACCAACTCTCATCAGCCAATACACCTTCAACTTTAACAACTTCTCCATTATCTACCTCTTTAACGATGGTGGACCTGGATCTGTTGGTGGTAATGCTGGTTCGACAGATATCTTGATTTCTTGGATCTATAAATTGACAACGAACTCATCACCTCAATACTCAATGGCTGCTGCGGTTACGTTGATCATCTCTTTGATTGTCATCTCGATCTCGATGATTGCCTTCAAGAAACTGCACGCATTTGATATGGAGGATGTGTAAAATGAAAAATTCAGTTCAATTTAAACGCCGCCTTAATCATTTCTTGACTTACCTCTACTTGGTTGTCCTTTCCATCATCATCATCTATCCATTGTTGATCACGGTTCTTTCAGCCTTCAAAACTGGTAATGTCAGTGCCTTTACGCTTGATTTCAGTGGCAGTCTCAGCTTTGATAACTTCCAAAAACTCTTTACGGACACCTTATATGGTACCTGGTATCTCAACACCTTGATCATCGCCATTATTACCATGGTCGCTCAAACATCCATCATTACCTTGGCAGGATATGCATACAGCCGCTACAACTTCTTGGCTCGTAAGCAAAGTTTGGTCTTCTTCTTGATTATCCAAATGGTGCCTACCATGGCTGCTTTGACTGCCTTCTTCGTTATGGCCTTGATGTTGAATGCCTTGAACCACAGCTGGTTCCTCATCTTCCTCTATGTCGGTGGAGGAATCCCAATGAACGCTTGGTTGATGAAGGGTTACTTCGATACAGTCCCAATTTCACTTGATGAATCTGCAAAATTGGATGGTGCTGGACACTTCCGTCGCTTCTGGCAAATCGTCCTTCCATTGGTTCGCCCAATGATTGCGGTACAAGCTCTTTGGGCCTTCATGGGACCTTTTGGAGACTACATCTTGTCTAAATTCTTGCTTCGCGATGAAATCAATTACACGGTAGCTGTTGGTCTTCAAACCTTTATCAGCGACCAAAAAAATCAAAAGATTGCCTTCTTTGCGGCAGGTGCGATTCTGATTGCAGTTCCAATCTGTGTTCTGTTCTTCTTCCTTCAAAAGAACTTTGTTTCAGGCTTGACAGCTGGTGGGGATAAAGGATAAAATAAACTTTTCTATAACCTTCCAGCCATGATGAAAAGGACAAGATCTCCTCTCGTGCTTTTCTCCCAGTCACATTAATTTTATCTTTAAGGAAAGGATGGGAGTGGGACAAGGGTAGCAAGTTGATTGATTTGCTACCAGTTTCTCTCCCATCTTTGGTTAAGGATAAAATCTTGTTATGCTCTCCATACAAGGGAAATCCATCCCGGAGATTAGAAAGGTCTCTTCATGCCCTATCCATTTAACTATTTTTCCAGCCTTTTTCAGGTAAGAAAAGCATTTGCCAACCGCAAACAACTTAATTGGTTCCAAATGGTCTTTACCTCACTCTTTCTTCTATCCTTGACCCTCATTCCTGTTGCCATTCAAAATGCAGAACTACAGACCTACCCCTTAACCACCTTCGTTAGTGATGTCTTTGATCCCTTAACAGACGATGTTATGAAGGATTTTAAAGAAAACATACAGATCAATCAGCAAGAACTAGTCTATAACAGTCATTTTGGAGTTCATAAAAATGAGGCTGGTCATGTTATCTTAGGCCATCACGAAGGAACTCAATTAGGAGAAAAATTAACTCTTTATTTCGATAAAAATCAATTGATTGTAAGTAAAGAAAAGAAAGAACTGGCTACGATTCCTTACCAAGCCATCAATCAAGAGAGCATCCAGGACAAAAAGGAACTCACTAAGGCCATTTCCAAAGATTGGTTCCAGGCCAATCGATTGGCTGTTAGTCTCTTCCTCGTCCTCTTCTCAGGTTTCTTATCTGCTGTGAATTTTGCTATTTTAGTATTTGGAGCTTCCTTCTTCCTCTTCTTGACACGGAAGTCACGTCTCTTCTCTCTCAAGACCTTCAAAGAATGCTTCAATTTCACACTCAACTGTCTAGGATTGCCTATTCTTGCGAGCGTCCTGATCAGTTTATTGTTCCACCAAGTCTTTACTACAACCATCTTGATCCAAAATATCCTATTTGTCTTGTTCCTCGCGCTTGCCTTCTATAAGACTCATTTCCGGGATCCAGATTACAAACCTTAGGGAGGTCCTTTATGCGTGTCACCATCAAAGATGTAGCCAAACTTGCCGGCGTTGCACCATCTACCGTTACACGAGTGATTCAAAATAAATCTACCATCAGTGAAGCCACTAAAGAACGGGTTCGTTCTGCCATGAAAGAACTAGATTACCATCCAAACCTCAATGCTCGTAGCTTAGTGAGCCAGTCCAGTCAGGTCATTGCCCTTGTCTTGCCTGATGAAAGTGATGTGTTCTTCCAAAACCCCTTCTTCCCTACGGTCCTCCGTGGGATTAGTCAGGTTGCTTCTGATTATGGCTATGCCATTCAGATTTGTACAGGGGCTAATGAAACCCACCGCCTCGATCAACTCAAACAAATGATTTATGGTAAGCGGGTAGATGGACTCATCTTCCTCTATTCCAAATTGAATGATCCTTTGGTTGACTTCTGTATTCAAGATAAATTTCCTTTCTTGATTTTGGGAAAAGCAACTTCTCCTTTTGTATCCTTAGTCGATAACGACAATGTTAAGGCCGCCTTTGATGCGACCGAATATTTCATCAAGAAAGGATACCAACACATCGCCTTTGTTGGAGGAAATAAGGAATTGGCCGTTTCTCAAGACCGCTACAAGGGCTACCAAGAAGCTCTTGCCAGTCACCAGATCCCTCTCCGTGAGGAATTGGTCAAGTTCTCCTTTGGTTTCATGCTAGAAGAAAATTCTTACCAAATCATGGATACCCTGCCTTTTGAAGAACTGGAAGCACTTATGACAACAGATATCCTAGTTGCTGAAGGGGTTCGGAGATACCTGAGCGACAAACAAGTCGATCTTCCAATTATTTCCTTCGACTCTATTCAACCACGAATTCCAATTGACGCCTATATTGATATCAATACGGTCGAATTGGGACGCGAATCTGTCAGAACCTTGCTCCAAATTATTAAGGACAACAAGGAAAACAAAACTGTTTGCTACAGACAGCTCATTGAACACTCGATTATTGAACTTTAGGAGAACCTATGACCACCAACTTTGCAGCTTATTTAGACGACCAAGACTTGATTCGCATGGAAGGAGGAGAGAGCGTAATGGCCTCTCTTCCTTTTACATTGACGTCTGGTTCGAAAACAATTGAACTTCTGCCGACAGAGGAAGAAAAAACTCTTCGAAGCCCCCTTCCCATCGACATGAGTCAAAGCTATACCCTCTCCAACGCTAAGGGAGAAACCTGCCTCCTACACTACCGCGACATCGTCCGCCAACCCATCTTTGATCAGCTATATGCTTATGATGGAGAGGATTTAGGAGCTCGTTACTCCAAAGAAAAAACCTGCTTTGCCTTTTGGGCTCCCATTTCTCAAGAGGTTCAGCTCTTGATCAACCAAACTGCCTACCCGATGGAGCTGACAGAAAAAGGTGTATGGCGTTTAGAACTCGAAGGAGACTGGGAAAAAGCCTCTTATTACTACCAGCACCAAGTCAACGGTGTAACCCATATCGTCCATGATCCTTATGCTCTTTCTTCTGAAGCCAATTCAGGAGCTAGCTATGTCATCGACCGACACAAGATTGAGCGCCCTATCCAGAGAGCCGCAACCCAACTAGATCCGACTCAGGCTATTATTTATGAATTGAGCGTCCGGGACTTCTCCATGCAAAAAGAAGCTGGTTTCCAACATCCTGCTACCTTCCCAGCTCTCTTAGAATCTCCTAAGCATGGAGACCAGACCTTTGGCTTTAACTATTTGAAATCCCTGGGTATTACTCATGTTCAGCTCATGCCCCTCTATGATTTCGGAAGCGTAGATGAAACAAATCCTACTGCTTCCTACAATTGGGGCTATGACCCTGTGCAATACAATGTTCCTGAGGGAAGTTTTAGTAGCCAACCAAATGATCCTTACCAACGGATCCTAGAGTTGCAGCAAGTGATTGATGCCTATCACGAAGCAGATCTCAGCCTCATCATGGATGTGGTTTATAACCATGTTTACCTCTCTGATGAATTTGCTTTTGAGCGGATTGTCCCAGGCTATTTCTATCGCTATGACCAAGACCGCCAACGAACCAACGGAACCTTCTGTGGGAACGATGTAGCTAGCGAGAGAGCCATGGTTCGCAACTACATCAAGCAGTCAGTCAAGCAGTGGGTTCAACTCTACGGCTTTGATGGTTTTCGCTTTGACTTGATGGGCATTCTTGACCGCCAAACCATGATGGAAATTCAAGAAGAATTAGCAGCCATTTACCCCAACATTTACCTTTATGGAGAAGGCTGGAAGATGGATACTGGACTGGATCCTGAACTCCTGGCCCATCAATACAATGCCAGTCAACTTCGTCCGTATGGCTTCTTCAGTGACAACTTCCGTGATACCATTAAACGAAGCATCCTCAACGAAGGACGTATAGACAGCCGCTATCAGGCCAATGATCTTGCCAATATTTTGACTGGTAACGTCGGACTCAAAGGAACCCCCCACTTTGTGCGTCCTCAACAGGCAATTAACTATGTGGAATGCCATGATAACGCAACCTTCTTTGACTACCTCAAGGTTGAAGACCCAAACATTTCAGTAGAGGTACGTCAGACTAAAGCTCGACTTGGCTTGCATCTCGTCCTCTTGGCTCAAGGAGTTCCTTTTCTACATGCTGGCCAAGAAATCTATCGCAGCAAGGGCTTAGAAGAGAATACTTACAATCTTCCAGATGCTCTAAATCAACTAGACTGGCTTTCTTCTACAGCTTATGAAACAGATATTCAGTTCCTGCGCGAATTGATTGCCTATCGTAAAGAGGAAGAGCTCCTTCGCCTTGTGAATGCCCAAGACATTCGAGACTATTGTCAAGTTACTTGGACTTCGGAGAAAACCTTCTCTTACAGCATTGAGAAAGATGGTCGTAAGTTGCTTATCTTGGTCAACCTGGGGGATCAAGAATGGACTTATCGACTCAAACAATCTGCAAGATTAACGATTGCCTACCCTCATGTGTATGGAAGAGAGCAAGGACTTTCTCAAGAAGAATTTACCGTTCCAGGCCATGGTTGGATCTTGGTAGAACAAGCATAAAAAAATTCCTGCAAGAACTTCTTGCAGGAATTTTTTAGTCTTCTACTTCGACAAAGCGTCCAATAATATGAACATTGTCTGAAATTGTTATAAAAGCTTGAGGGTCTGCTTTTTTCATTAAAAATTTAAACTCATTAAACTCTGCTCGGGTAATAACCGTGAGTAAGACGGCTTTTTCCTGATGATTATAGGTCCCTTCGGCATTGTGAATAATGGTTGCCCCACGGTGCAATCGCTTATGGATTTTTTCAATAATCTTATCCGGTTGGCTAGTGACAATCATGGCTTGCATCCGCTTCTGCTTGGTAAAGACAGCATCTGTCACTCGACTGGAAACAAAAATGGTAATCATCGAATAGAGGGCATACTTCCAACCAAAGGTCATCCCTGCTATCAACATGATGGTCCCATTAACGATGAGAGAAATTTTGCCGACGTTCTTGCCCGTTCGCTTTCGAATGGTCAAACTGACAATATCGGTTCCCCCACTGGAGATATTATTCCGAAGGGCAAAACCAATCCCTGTCCCCATAACCACACCCCCAAACAAGGCGTTCATGATAGGGTCATTGGTGAGCGTAACTACTGGAACAAATTGGATAAAAAAGGAACTCATGGACACCGTTATAAAGGTGAAAATGGTAAACTTATGGCCAATTTGATACCAGGCGATGATCATTAAGGGTAGATTGATGGCATAAAATGACAAGGAAACAGGAATGGTAAAGCCCAAAAATCGATCACTAAGAGCAGAAACAATCTGTGCTAACCCTGTCGCGCCACTCGAATAGACACGTCCCGGCTGGAAAAAGAAGTTCACAGCAATCGCAGATAAAAATCCATAGACCAATGAGGCTGAAATCTTTTCATCATATTTTTCGCGGGAAATGCTTTTCAAGACCCGTAATAATTTAAAATTATAAGCAATTCTTCTCACATAATAACGTAAGATTTTACCTAAGCGAGTTTTTTTCATGACTATCTCTTAATTTATAAATAAAGGGAAAATCTCAGAAGCTACTTCTGCGGATTTTCCGCTTTTATTCTTACTCCTCAGTTTTGACTTCTACTTGTAGACTCAACTCTTCCAGTTGTTTGGTAGATACTGCAGAAGGGGCTTGGGTCATTGGATCTGTTGCCTTGTTGTTCTTAGGGAAGGCAATCACTTCACGGATATTCTCCTCACCAGCTAACAACATGACAAAACGGTCCAAACCAAGAGCCAATCCACCATGTGGAGGGAAACCATAATCCATAGCTTCTAGCAAGAAACCAAATTGCTCTGTCGCATCTTCTTTTGAGAAACCGAGAGCCGTAAACATCCGTTCTTGCAATTCTTTTTGGTTGATCCGGAGACTTCCTCCTCCAAGTTCGTAACCATTGAGCACAATGTCATAGGCAATAGCACGTACCTTAGCGAGATCGCCCTCTAATTCATGAGCTGTATCTGCTTGTGGAAGTGTAAAGGGATGGTGGGCACTCATGTAACGGCCTTCTTCTTCAGACCACTCAAACATTGGCCAATCTACCACCCAAAGGAAGTTGAATTGATTGTTGTCGATGAGGTCTAATTCCTTGGCAATTCTGCAACGAAGGGCACCTAGGGTTGCATTGGCTACTTCTAGTGTATCCGCTACAAAGAGGACCAAATCTTTTTCTTCCAACTGTAAAGCACTTGTCAACTCTGTTGTCACGTCTGTCAAGAACTTAGCAACTGGGCCGTTTAAAGCACCATCAGCTACCTTGACCCATGCAAGACCTTTGGCCCCATATTGTTTGGCTACTTCGGTCATCTTATCGATATCTTTACGTGAGTAGTTGTCTGCTGCTCCTTTGACCACAATGGCTTTCACTGCTGGAGCTTCTGAGAAGACCTTGAAGTCTACACCCTTTACAACTTCTGTCAAGTCTGTCAAGAGCATCTCAAAACGAGTATCTGGTTTGTCCGAACCGTAAAGAGCCATCGCATCATCGTACTTCATCCGCGGGAAAGGAAGGGTGACTTCAATTCCCTTGGTTTCTTTCATGACACGCGCGATTAAACCTTCGGTAATGTCTTGAATTTCTTGCTCTGTCAAGAAGGAGGTTTCTAAATCGACCTGTGTAAACTCAGGTTGACGGTCTCCACGTAAATCTTCGTCACGGAAACATTTGACGATTTGATAATAGCGGTCAAAGCCTGCATTCATCAACAATTGTTTCGTGATTTGAGGGCTTTGAGGCAAGGCATAGAAGTGCCCCTTGTTGACACGAGATGGAACGAGATAGTCACGCGCCCCTTCTGGAGTTGACTTAGAAAGGAAAGGTGTTTCCACATCAATAAATTCCAACTCATCCAAGTAATTCCGAATAGAGTGGGTTACTTTAGCACGCAATTTCAAGTTTTCCAACATCTCTGGGCGACGCAAGTCCAAATATCGATAGCGTAGACGGGTATCGTCGTTAGCTTCAATGCCATCCTTGATCTCAAATGGTGTGGTTTTTGCCGTATTAAGGACAGTCAATGAAGAAACATGCATTTCAACCTGACCTGTTGCAATTTTATCATTCGCTTGCTGTCTAGCAGCAACTTGACCTGTCACTTCGATCACATACTCGCTACGAAGGCTCTCGGCCGTTGCCATTACTTCCGAACTGACCGTCTCTGGATTGATGACCAATTGCATAATCCCTTCACGATCTCGTAAATCAATAAAGATCAAGCCACCCAAATCACGGCGTCGACTCACCCATCCTTTGAGGGTTAGTTCTTGTCCAATGTGTTCCTCGCGAACACGTCCAGCATACATGGAACGTTTCATTGTATTTTTACTCTCCAAACTAATATTCTTCCTTCTATTTTACCATAAAGCCTGTCAGATAAGTGCTTTTCCAGAGATTTTTCCAGAAAAAACAGTTCTTTTATTCAGCTTCTTTCCCGGTAGGAACTTTCTCTTGTTTGGCCTCTTCATCGTATAAGGTTGGGGCCAAGATTTTCATCAGACTAGCTGTTCCAAAACGCATGATAGCTGCCAAGACTCCAAATATTGGAGCCAAGCCACGGAAAAAGAAGTCTCCTCTGATTAATTGAGTGATGAGGCCCGTAATGAGAAAGATCACGATTCCTTGAAGAATCGCATAAACAGCTATTTTCTTCATTGTTTTCATGGTTTACCAATTCCTCTCTTTCTAGTAGATAGACTTATCCACAAGTCTGTGGATAAGTCTGTGAATATGGGGATAAGTTTCTTCAAAACCATAGGAAAAAAGGTTGAGACTGGGTATTCTCAACCTCTTCGCATCTTACTTAAATTGGTCCGGCTGGCCTTTATAGTTAGCCCAGTCCTGACTTAAGAAACGATTGTTAATCTTGTATTCAGGGGCAGGTTGAGGGTTAGAGATAAAAGGATCAACTGCCTTGTCAAATGCCAACCATCCATTCCAGCCCATATGAATGGTATCCTGCATAAAGTAAGGTTTATCACCATCTTTAGAAAAATCAGCAATATGGGTAAAGCCTTGACTTTCTAGTTGGTAACGGATTTTTTCAACTGTCCGTTGATACATTTCTTTACTCAAGCCTGTATAAGCCATCCATTTAGAGTTCACTGGAGGGATGACAAAGATGACATTGGTTTTAGATTGAGCAAACTGATCCAAGACCAGTTGTAAATCATTGTATTCTGGGGATTGTTCATAGGATTCATTCTTTTGGAATCCTTTGAGTTTCTTGAGCTTACTCGCAAGGCGATGGGTATAGAAGCTATTACTAATGCCTAGTTTATTATTATTGGTTTTCTTTTTGGCTTCCGCCGTCGCCACCTCTTCCAAGACTTCGTAAGAAAATGTATCTGGCAAATCATTCAAGCGAGAGAGAACTTTCTTCTCATAGTTGCTATTGTTCATTGCCGTAAAGGTGCTAAAGAAGGCATCCTCCCGACGAACAAAGCGCATGAGGGTCTGATTGAGACCTTTTTCAAAACTAGATAGATTTTGACCTTTGGCTAGCTTCTGAACTCCTCCCTGCATAGCAACATTAGGGTACTGCTGCAAGAGACGAGATGCCGCATACTGGCTTGCTGGTCCAGCTTCCTGATTGGCCAAAAAGCTCGTTAATTGATCACTATTAAAGTATTGCTGGAAGGCCGATGAATCATAACCGTCCTTCGTAAACCACTGGGGCGATACCACATAGACAGCCGTTTTCCCTTCTAGTTGAGGAAGAATTTGCTGCATCCCAAAATATTGGTTCAAGGATGCTGCCCCTCGTTGTCCTAGAAAATACGGACGATAAGAGCGATCATACTTCTCTGCTAGTACTGCTGGGTGGACGATGTCAAATCGCAACCATTCGCTGGAACCAAAGAAGGGTACAAAACGATAGTTGGGATCCCCGAGCGCTTCTTCCTTACGGGCACGACTTTTAAAGCCTTCTGCCGTCAAGCTCACTGCAGCCTTTTTCTCCTCTGTCAGATTATGTTTGTGGTTAATCGGATAGAAAAAGAGAAGAGCAGCGACAAGAGCCATGGCGCAAAAGACTGGACCCAGAATCAGCCACAATCGTTTAAGCATTCTGAAGCTCCATGACACCTTCTACGATTTTGTTGGCAGTATTCCAGTCATCACGACCAAATTCAGATACTGGAACTCGAATATCGAAGCGGTTTTCCAATTCAACAATCAACTCAACGGTTCCCATGCTATCAAGAACACCCGCATCAAAGAGATCCTCATCCATCATGTCTGAGACATCTTCCATAAACAATTCGTCAATAATTTCAATTACTTGTGATTTTACATCCATTTTTCATTTTTCCTTTTCTTATTTCATTTTTGGAAACCATTGCTGATCCAAGAAACCTGAGAAGATCAGAAAGGACAGCATAACGGTGTTGAAGGTAATAAAGATTCCAAGAGCCTGAGTCCAGCGATTATCTGGCAGGGGCTCAAGTCCTTTTGCTTTGCGCTCTTTATTCAGTGTCTTCTTCTTCCGCAGCCAGGCATCATTGATCACGAGACCTAGACCGTGGAAGAGGCCATAAGCAACATAATACCAGGTCACTCCATGCCAGAAGCCCATGACCAACATGTTGATGATATAGGCAACATTTGACGTTGTAATCCGACTCTGAAAGACCTTGTTGCGCATCAAGACCATGACCAGACGCATAAAGACAAAGTCACGGAACCAGAAAGACAAGCTCATGTGCCAACGATTCCAAAATTCCTTTAAATCACGCGATTTGAAAGGGAGGTTAAAGTTAATTGGGCTCTTAATCCCCATCAAGTTGGACGCCGCAAGGGCAAACATGGAATAGCCTGCAAAGTCAAAGAAGAGGTCCAAACCAAAGACATACATCACCCCTAAGGTTCCTAGGTTAAAGATGCCCCCTTGAAGAAGGGCATAAGTCTTGACATGACCTAGCAAGAGATGACCAAAGATATGAGCTAGAATAAACTTATAGAGAAAGCCAAGCATGATATACTTGACGCTCTGCTCCAGCATATCGAGGAGCTCATCCCGATCTGGAATCGTTAGGTAATCTTCATTGAAGCGTTTGAAGCGGTCGATCGGCCCACTTGAAAAAGTCGGCATAAAGAGCAAGAAACGCAAGAATTCCCAGAGACTAAATTCTTTGAGGGTCCCATCTCGCATCTCGATAATCATCCCTACCGCTCGGAAGGTCAGATAGGAGATCCCAAGGAAGCCCATCCAAGACTGGGTCCCATCAATGGCTGGTTGCACCTTCACAAAAACCAAGGGCAAAACGACCAAGAAAGAGTGAAGGTAAAAGACCCACTTGTTATCACGCTGGCTTCGATAGATTTTATAAGAATAGACCCAAAGGATTTGCCAAAAGAGGTAGAAAAGAACCGCATAGATTTGTTTCAAATCCGTCCCTGTCAACATCAAAACAATAAAGGCTAAGCTGACCAAGGCTTCATAGACTGGGAAACGCTTCTTAAAGAAGAGACCAACAAAGATAGGCAATAAGGCCCCAATCAGATAAATAAAGTAGACCGGGGTGCCATAGGGTTCTAAATGAGGGAGCTGTTTCAAGAACTCGATCATCGGTTGTTAACCTCGCTAATCAACCCTTTGATGTCGATTTTCCCGTTTGGAGTTAGCGGCAAGCTGTCACGGTAGAGGAATTTTGAAGGCATCATATAAGACATCATGATGTGCTCCAAATCTTCCTTGATCGCTTTGGTAATATCAATCTCTCGCTCAAATTGTTCTTTGACCCCATCTTTTAAGATGACATAGGCCAAAAGATTTTGAACCTTGTGATCTTTGTTGTAGCGCGGTACTGCAACAGCCGAGTCAATGTACTGAGATTTGTTCAAGTTTTGAGAAACATCTTCTAGCTCAATACGGTAACCGTTAAACTTGATCTGGAAGTCCATCCGTCCACCGTAGAGAAGGAGACCTTCATCTGTCATGGTTCCGACATCTCCCGTATGGTAGGCTGGAAGACCTTCAAATTCGAAGAAGGCTTCTGCTGTTTTCTCTGGATTATTCATATAACCTTTTGAAACAGCTGGTCCAGACACGATGATTTCCCCTTGCTCTCCATTTGGCAATTTGTTCCCTTCCTCATCAATGATAAAGGTTGGAGAATCTTCTTTGGTATAGCCGATTGGCAAGCGTTTAAGAGTCGCTAGCATCTCATCTGTGATAGCCACTGCCGACAAAGCAACGGTTGCTTCCGTTGGCCCATAAGCATTGATGATGCGTGCATTTGGGAAACGCTCGCGCAATTTCTGAGCCGTTTTCACGGTCAACTCTTCTCCATCAAAGTAGAAATGGGTGATGCCTGGCATCTTTTCAGCATTGAAATCTTCAGACAGCATGGCCATATCTGCAAAAGATGGCGTCGAAGTCCAGATCGCAATCGGAAGAGAAAAAATGGTCGCAAAGAGTTGTTTGAAGTCTTGAGTGATGGCTGATGGAAGAGCAAAAAGGGTTCCACCAAGAGCCAAGGTTGGTGCCCAATACATGACAGACAAGTCAAAAGAATAGGGCGGTTGCGCCAACATTTGCGGACGCTCTGGCGTCGCAAATTCCTTGTCTGTGATCATCCAGTTAGTAAAGCTGAGCAAGTTATCATGCGAAATTTGCACCCCTTTTGGTTTTCCAGTTGTTCCAGAGGTAAAGATGATGTAGTAGTTATCATCCCCTTTGACAGGATGTTGCAAATCATAAGCATTCTGAGCCGCATAAGCTTCACGCACTTGCTCCAAGGACATGATCGGAGCAGCTGGGTTTTCGATTGGAAACTCATTGATGGCAATGATCAGGCTTGGCTCAGCCACTTCAAGAATGGCAGACACGCGCTCCAAGGCAGAATGGCTATCAATTGGGATATAAGCATGGCCAGATTTGGTCAAGGCCACAAAGGTTGCCAACATTTCATATTCTTGACCACCAAAGACCACAACAGGTGACTTTTCAGGAAGTCCCATTTGGTCAATGTGGGCTGCTAAGCTATCTGAGTCTGCCTTCAATTGGCCATAGGTATGCTCTTCTCCAAGGACATTGTAGACAGGATAGTCTGGTTGCAGTTGGGCGAAGCGCTCAATCGCCTCGATCATATCAGTAATTGGTTGGTTTGACACGGTAGGGATCTCCTTTAAAATTCATTATAGATAAAGCCACCCTGACCTTGACCAAGGTAACTAAAGAAATAGAGTAAGGCTAAGAAAATAGCGAAATACAAAATTGTTTGCCCTATAAATTTATAAAGTGTTTTATGTTTCATCTTTTTCACTCTTCATTTTGATTTTCACTGACTATTTTACCATTTTTTGTTCAGTCATAGCAATCCAAACACAAAGAAATAATACTAGAAAACGTTACCATACGAGACGATTACTATCCTAATTTAAGCCAACCGCTATCTAAGCCTTATCTTGCCGTTTCGCAACTCTGACGAATCAACTCCAAACACTTGTCTAGATCTACATCTCTTTCAAAATGGTCGGGACTCCAGGGAACCTCTATATCCGGCTCCACACCTTGATCCGTCATTCCTTTTCCTTGATCCAAGCTTAGACAGCGAGAAGTAGGAAACATCAATCGATAATCCCCATAATCAACAGTACAACAATTGGAATAGTCTAAAATTCCTAGAGTTGGTCTACCTACCACTGTTACCTTCTTAAACTGCTTCATCATCTGGACAAAATTATCACCAGATGATCCACAATAAATATCTGATAAGATAAAGATCTGTTCGGGATATTGGCCACCTCTAACCTCTGGGAAGAATTCCTCGCTTTCTTGCTGATACGGTACATAGCCTTTCCCCCGATGGTGGATCAACTCCTCTTTCATATCTTCAAGTAGTTTAGTTGTTTCAGGACTAATTTCTTCCTGTTGCATCCAGACCTCAAAGTCTTTCAAGCGTAAGTCGACATTGCGTTCCGTGTATAGAATTTCCATGCCATCATCGTCCCAGTCAAGCGAATCATAGCCCTGATCCTTCTCTAAGCCTAGATGTAATAGAGGGAAATATAAAGAATCTGTCCCTCCGCCGTTCTGTCGGACATCAATGAGAAGAAACTTGACCTCCGTCATCATGGGTAAACACTCTTGATATACCCGACTAATAGCTCCTTCATCCATAAAATTATCCAGACGAAGATAAAGAATCTCATCGTCTAATCGTTTCCAAAAAATCTGATCTTGGATTGGTTCTCGACTGGGTACTACTTCAATGGTCTTTTCTACCCCTTCTCGAAGCAGGGTGACCCTTGTGGACTGAGAGACCAAATCCGCCCATTCTCGGTAGTGTCTTTCAGGGGTCTTACTGATAAAATAGTCCTTATGGAGAGACGCCACCCGCTCCAAGTCACTTCCATCCAGACCTAGGATCTGATCCCCTGCTTGGAGTCCCGTGTCTTCATTCGCCTTTTCAACATAAAGTTGATGGTCCATTACGCGTAAGAGAAAGCCTTTCTGCCTAGCTTTTTTATTCTGAAAGGAGATATGGCCAATAATTCCAAAACTAGCTAGGTAAGTCTTAACTTGATAGAGAAAGGCATCATCCGTCATATCATCTGTCATTTTTTCTCGAAAAGGCTCTGGATCGCATCCTTTTCGGTCTTTGATGGTAGATGAATCGTGAGTCATAATGGAGACGACATCTTCAAAAATAGCTCTTTTTCTCATGCAGGACTCCTTAAATTTTTTAGAAATAGTATACCACTTTTCCTTAAAAAGTTCTTAAAAGCCTAAAAAGAGGCTGGGACAAAAGTCCTAGCCTCTCAATTGTCTTTGCATTGTCGAGCAAGACGCAGTGGTTGAGTGGGCTCTACTACGCTGATTTCATCAGCTTTTA